>JAGWAA010000060.1 GCA_018302165.1 Candidatus Woesearchaeota archaeon | reverse complement strand
TAATAATAATTATGGTTATTCTATTCGTGAATTCTTAGGTTCTGCTGGTGGAACATATAATTATAGATGTACTCAAAATAAGGGTACTGCTCCTAATTGTGATTTAGGGCTTAGTCCTCATTCTTATGGTGTTGCTATTGATGTTAGACCTGATTTGAATCCGGATTATTCTAAAAAAATTAATGATGAATGTAATCATCAATTACCTGATTGTATTATTGAATCATTTAAAGATGCAGGATTTAGATGGGGTGGTGATTGGAATACTTATTGTGATCCTATGCATTTTGAATATTTGAGTGGGAGTGTTGCTGATGTTCAAGGTGATGTGATTGATGTTGAAGAAGATACTACTGCTTATGTTGTTCAATATGTTCTTGGGGAAACTTTAGTTCAAGAATTAGATGTAGATATATTCTCTAATATGATGCAAACAATTTCTGATGATGAAATTGATTTTAAGAGTTATGTTTCTACTAGAGGTTGTAGTTGTGGTTCAAAATGTGGGGATTATGCTATAAAATTATTTGATGTTGCTGAAAAGTATGATTTAGATCCATTCTTGTTATTAGCTATAATGATGCAAGAGTCTAGTTGTCAATATGATGTAACTTCATCAGCAAGTTGTGTTGGATTAATGCAAATATGCTCTTGGGATGTTTGCTCTTCAGAATTAGATTTGAATACAATAAGAGATTTGTCAGGTGAAGATAATATTGATAATAATATTGAATGTGGTGCAATTATTTTGGATGAAAAATATGAAACTGCTTTGAGTGATGGGGATAGGATATATGATTGTGGTTTGAAAGAAACTTATAATGATTGGTCGTCTGCTGTTAGGGGTTATAATGGTTGGACTTCTGTTGGTCGTTGTTCATCAGTTGGTGATCAAGTTTATTATGTTGAAGATATACAAGAGCTTTATAATCAATTAGCGGAATTATATAATGATGAGGCAGGATGAATAAATCTTTTTGGAAAACATTTATTGTGGATTTATTTGTGTTATTTTTAATTTTCTGGTTGTTTATTTTTAGTAAAGGTTATGTGGGTAATTTTTTGGAAGATGTGAATAGTATTGATCTTGATATTGAGGAAGCTGAAGCAGAATTGGATAATCAAACAACTGAACAAATAGAAACTTTTGTTGAAGATTATGAATTCTCAATCTGGTGGTTTTATATTTTTATGATGTTTATCATTCCTTTAATTGGATTTTTGTTAATCTTTGGTTCTCAAGCATTTAATATTGCTATTATCAAAAAAAGTTTTAATAAGTTTTTATTGAATTTGGTTTATTGTTTACCAATATTACTTATATTATTTATTCTTATTAGTTATTTTATAGAGAACTTTTATTTGGTGTTGAGTGATTTTAAAATTATTTTAGTTTTAGGGTTTCTAATATTGTTATTGTTTATTATGAGTTATGTTTGGTTGGGGATTGTATGTGGAGATTATAAGAAATTTTTGAAAAAGTTTTATTTATTTTTACCTTTGTATATATTATTGGTATTGTTGTTTTCTTTTAGTTTGATAGTAACTGGATATTTAGCAGCTTTGTATATGGTTGATGGGTTATTACCAACTGAATTTTTGAGATATTTTTTATTAGTTTGTGTTTTGTTAGTTGGGGTTCAGTTTTTGAGAGGATATATTGTTAAAAAAGTGAGTTAAAAAGGTTTATAAACCTTTGAATTGCGTTTTTTTCTATGAAACTTCAATATTTGTCATTATTAGGGGTATTAGGATGTGGACCTAAAGTTAGTAATTTAGAATCTATTGTTCCTAATGCTGTTTCTGTTGTAAACCAGTATGAAGATTGTGGTGTTCCTGGAACTTTGCCGTTTACTGTTTATGTTTTGTTACAAGCACATAGAGACCCACAAACTAGTTATATGGATTTAAGAGGATTAAGAAGTCAGGTTGGAGTTTATAATAAATTAAGAAAAATATTGTCTAAGGGTTCTGCTTCAGTTGTTTTAATTGAAGGTTTAGAGGTTGATGAACATATTGATCCAAATGGAGAAAGTGTTAATAGAAGAAATTTAGAAACTAGTTTTAATGCTTGTCTTGAAAAAGATTCTAGAGATTGGTGTGTCTTAGAAAATCTTGTTGCTTATGGTGAAAATTCTTCTTCTTTAGATTTTGAAGATGCGAATTTTTTTCCGGGATTGACTCCTTATTATTTGTTATCTGCTGAGTTTCAAAAACCTGTTGAAGATTTGTTATTTGTTGGTTTTGAAGAAGAAGGTTCTAAAGGAAATCCTGAAAATCGTGGGATTGTGAATAGATATTTAGAGGATCCTGAAAGTGGTTGGGATGAATTCTATCAAAAAATTGTTTTTAATAGGTCTTATCAGATGTTTCTTAATGCTCTTGGTTATGGAAATAATTTACATCCAATTATTCAACATGAAGATGGTAAAAGAGATGTTGTTGCTGTAATTGGGGCACTTCATAAAGATTCCATTTGTGAATCTGTGAGGTATTTATCAGATAATGGTTTGGATGTTCCAACTGTTAAATTGGTTGAACCTAGAGAAACTTCATTGACAGAAAATGAATTTGAGTTGTTTTATATAATTGAAACTGAAAAATTATTGAAGCGTCTTGAAAAGGCTACTGATTTTAAATTAGAATAATAGTTTCTATTTGCATAATTCTTTTAAATGGTTTTAATTAAATTTTTGTTATGAGCAAAGTTTCTGTATTAAAAACAAGTCCTGCAAATGTTATTAATGATTATTCTAAGCTAATGGATCTAGCAGAGTATAAGAAATTTGTGAAGAAAGAAAATGAGACTATTTTGAAATTAAATCTTTCTTGGAGTTTATATTATCCTGCTTGTTCAACTGAGCCTTGGCAATTAGATGGTGTTTTAAAAAAATTGAAGAATGATAATTATTCTAATCTGCATGCTGTTGAAAATGAGACTGTTGTTACAGATGTAATAAAAGGGTTGAAACAAAATAAATGGAAGAATGTTTTGAAAAGGTATAATTTGAAGTTTGAACCTTTGACTAAGGTTGAATGGGTGAAGTTTAAACCAAAAAAAGAGTTGTTAGCATTGAATGAAATTTTTCCTGAAGGGAATTATATCCCTAAAATGTTTATTGGGAAGAATGTTGTTCATTTTCCTACTGTAAAAACGCATGGGCATACTCAAATGACAGGTGCAATGAAGAATGCGTTTGGTGGGTTGATTACAAAGAAAAGGCATCATTGTCATAAAAAAATTCATGAAGTTATAGTTGATTTGTTGACGATACAAAAGGAGATTCATCCAGGAATATTTGCTGTGATGGATGGGACTGTTGCTGGTGATGGTGCTGGGCCGAGGACGATGATTCCAAAAATAAAAAATTATATCTTAGCTTCTGGAGATCAAGTTGCGATTGATGCTATATCTGCAAAAATGATGGGGTATGATCCAATGAAAATTAAGTTCATAAAAAAAGCGCATGATTTAGGATTGGGATGTGGGGATGTTTCGCAGATTGATATTGTTGGTGAGGATATTTCAAAAGTGAATTTTCATTTTAAGACAAATAAAAGTCCTGTTGTTTTTTGGGATCAGATGTTTAGGAAAGGGGCATTGTCTTTTGTAGAACCTTTGTTGTTTCATACTGGATTGTTTAAGTCAGCTGTGTTTGGGTCTGCTTTTTATCATGATTATTTATGGTATCCTACAGTTGGAAAATCGAGAGTGAATAAGTTTATGAAATTAATATTGATAGCCTAATTCATAAGCTGCATTTTCAAGGTCATTGATAGTTGCATAGATTTCTAATCCATTAATAATTTTTTGAAGGTTTGATTTTGGAACCCAAGCTTTTGTATTACTTTCTTTTTTTGGATTTATTTCTAGTTCTTCTAAGGTTATACCTAATCCTTGTTCTTGAATATACCTTCTTATTCTGCTTTCTGGTCTTCGTTGATTTATTCTTTCAAGCATTCTTACTATTTGGTTTGGTGTATATGCTACTTCTCCTATTTTATCTTTAAATTGTGTTTGTATACTTGACATTTTTATTTTTTTAATTTTGAGGTTATTTATGATGTTTTTGGTATTCGAAACATTTAAATATGTGCTTAGGACTATAAATTATAGGAAAATGGCAAGAGTTGATTGTATTCATCAGTGTAATTAAAGATTCTAATAGTTGTCTTGCTGTAGAAAAGTTTTTTAAAGGAATGTTTTGTTCTAGAAATAATTGTGGCGGTAGTAGTATAGTGGTCAGTATACGAGACTGTGGATCTTGTGACCCGAGTTCGATTCTCGGTTACCGCCCTTCTATTAATAAAAAGGGGGAAAAATGGAATTGCAATTAGCTAAAGGGACTAGAGATTTTTTTTGGGTTCAGTCCTATTGAGACTCCTATCATTGAGAGATATGAAACACTTACTGCGAAGTTTGCTGCGGGTGAAGAATCGGATGCTATGAAAGAAACTTTTAAGTTTCAAGATCAAGGTGAAAGATCATTAGGTTTAAGGTTTGATTTGACCGTACCATTTTCTAGGTTTATTGCAATGAATAAAAGTGCGTTAAAGATGCCTTTCAAGAAGTATATAGTCGGGGAAGTTTTTAGAGATGGACCATTAAAGGCCGGAAGGTATAGGCAGTTCACACAGTTTGATCCGGATATTGTTGGGTGTAAAGAAATGGTTGCAGATGCTGAAGTTATTTCACTTGCTGATTATGCTTTTAGAAAACTCGGATTTGAATTTGAGATTGAATTGAATAATAAAAAATTATTAATAGGAATTTTAGAAGATGCTGGTATTGATGTGGCTGAAAGATTTTCTGTTTTGGTGTCTGTTGATAAGTTAAAGAAGATTGGTGAACAAGGTGTTAGGAGAGAATTAAAAGAAAAAAAGTATGATGATAAAGAAATTAATTTTATTTTGAATCTATTGAAAAAAGAAAGTTCTAATGAAGAAACTCTTGAAAAACTTAAGAAGAATGTAAAAAGTTTTGAAGGACAAGAAGGGATTAAAGAAATTGAAGAAATATTTAATTATTTGAAAAAGTTTGGTGTGAAGAGTGTTGTATTTGAACCTTCACTTGCTCGTGGGTTGGGATATTATACTGGGCCAATATTTGAAGTGTTCTTGAAGAATTCATCTATGACTGGATCTGCTGCAGGTGGTGGGAGATTTGATAAAATGATTGGGGATTTTTTGGAAACTACTGAAGAGTATCCTGCTGTAGGGTTTTCATTCGGTGTAGAAGTTTTATTTGAAGCTTACAAAGAAAAAAATAAAATAGAGAAGAGAACTGTAACTGAATTATATGTTATTCCGATTGGAGTGTTTGAAGAATGTTTTGATATTGTAAGTTCCTTTAGACAAAAAGGTGTGAAGGTTGATTTTGATTTGTTACGTCGTGGAGTATCTAAGAATTTGAATTATGCAAATGCTTATGGGATTCCATTCGTTGCGTTTATTGGTTCGACTGAACTTGAACAGGGAAAATTAAAATTGAAAAATATGAAAACTGGTGAAGAGAAGTTAGTTTCAGTTGATGAAGCTATTAATCAAATAAAATCTATTTAATTTTAGTAGAGGATTCTTTTTTTATTTTTTAAATCTTCCTTTATAAAATCGCTAAATTTCATTTGAATAACTCCCAATAGCCGTAGACTTTTACTCCATTAATGAAATTATTTAAGAGTTTGGGGTTTTTAGTTTTCA
>JAGWAA010000004.1 GCA_018302165.1 Candidatus Woesearchaeota archaeon | reverse complement strand
TTTGGGGAAAGTTTTTCTAAATCCAAAAATAAATGTTTTACATTATTGAATTGAATATTTTCTTTATCACATACTAAACATTTTGGTTTGATTAGTTTTTCTGAATCCAACATAGTTCCGCATTGCTCGCATTGATCACCACGAGCTTTATCATAACTGCAGTTAGGGCATTGACCTCCAATAAATCTATCAGCTAATTCTCTTTGACAATTCAAACAAAAAGGAACCTTAATTATTTTCTCAGAAATGTAACCATTTTTATAAATTATTTTTAAGAATTCATTTGAAGTATCATGATGAATCGGGCGACTGGTTCTAGAAAAATTATCATAACTTATTTCAAACCAATCATAAATTTCTTTGTGAATTTTATAGAAAAAATCACATAATTCTTTGGGAGTTATTCCAAATTTTTGTGCTGCAATCTCACTTGCTGTTCCATGTTCGTCAGTTCCACCAATGAAAACAGTATCATGACCAGCTAATCTACAATACCTTGCAAATACATCTGCAGGATAATGAGAACCAGCTAAATTACCTAAATGTGGAACATTGTTAGTATAAGGAAGTGCAGCTGTAATTAATCTTTTTTCTTTAACCATTATAATCACTTTTCTTTCGTATCCCAAAAGATATATTTCTTCGATTTATATTCTTTATTGAACTATTTATAGCTTTTTGTTTATTTTTAAACTTGTAATATTAGAGGCTTTACTAAACGCCAAAGTTCTCATTTAAGAATTGAATCATAGCTTGATTATTAGTAATTTGGAATAAATTCTTTGCTTCATTAACAAAACCAGTATTCATACAAGCATGGGCACAAATCTCAATTTTAGATTTATCATTGCTAAACAAATAAAAATGAGAAGCTTCCTTATACATAACTTGTTGCATTAACCAATCACCAGTTTTTATTATTTCTTGAATATTATTTGCCTTAGCAAACGCCTTTGCAGATTCTTCAAATTTATTTTCTTTTAATAATAATGAACCAGCTTCAGTTAAAGATTGAAAACGAATAGAATCAGGTATAGTAATATTATCAACACCTTTTTCTATGACCAAAGCGACAATTGCTGGATATTGCATATATAAAATATAAAGTTACAATTAAAAAAGATTATTAAACTGTAAGATATTTTTTTGAGACTAGTGAGTTGATATAAGTATGGATGACATTGAAAAATTAAGCTTAAATTTAGATGAGAAGCTGAAGAAATTAACTAAGCATAAACACGTGCATGTTACAGATAGATGTAATTTTGCTATATTTCTAGCTATGGATATCGCAAAGAAAATAAATCCAAAACAGGATATTTTGATTCCAGACCAAGGAGGATGGTTTTCTTACAAAGGTTATCCACATTATTTTAATCTAAATATAGTCGAAGTTAAAACTGATTATGGGGTTATTGATTTGAAAGATTTGAAGAAGAAAGCTAAGAATGCTTCTGCAATTATTTTTAGTTCATTTGCAGGTTATTTTGCTGAACAACCACTTCGTAAAATAAAAACTATTTGTAAGAAAGCAGGATGTTTAGTTATTGAAGATGCATCTGGGGCAATTGGAGATAGTAAACTTTGTAATGGGAAATATTCAGATATTATCGTCGGAAGTTTTGGAAAATGGAAACCTGTAGAATGTGGTTATGGAGGATGGATTTCTACTAACAGCCCAGAATATTTTGATGCAATAAGAGATTCAATGTCAATAACAAAAGTTCATCCAAAATTTTATAAGGAGATTATTAAACCATTGAGAAAAAATAAATTAAAGAAACTATTACATTTACAAGAACAAGTAAAACAAGATTTAAAAGATTATGAAATTTTACATAAAGATAAAAGAGGTTTAAATGTTGTTGTAAAATTCAATGCTGAAGTTTTAAAATATTGCCAAGAAAAAAAATATCCCTATGTATTATGCCCAAGTTATATTAGAGTGAATGAGAATGCAATTTCTATTGAATTGAAAAGATTAGTATTTTAGTAAAGGATATAAAGAACTGAAAATTAATTTTAGTAAAATGAACTTCATCAGAAAAATCTCAGAAAAAAAGACAGATAGTTTTGTTAAAAGACAATTTACAAGATATGGAAAAGGTGTTTATGAAAATAAAGCTTTATTGCAGATAACAAAAGGTAGTAGTGCTTACTCGATAAATACTAGTTTTGAATTTGCCGGAGAATTTGCATATGAACTAGCTGAAACTATCAATGGAAAAGTTAAAGTTACTGGAGGGATTATTACAACACAAAAAAATATTGCTGATGAAATTGATTTTGAACTTGCGGGGATGAAACAATTTGCAGGTGTCAAAACTTTCTTGATTGATACTGAATTAAGTAAAAATCAAATACAAGGATTATTTGATAAGTTTTCTTCAGCAATGATTTTATTATCATTTAGTACAGATAAAGGAACTTTGAAAACAAAAGTAAAAAATCCTAAATCTTCCAAAAATGGAAATAAAGATGAAGAAGAACCTAAAGCAGATTTTTGTTCTTTCAAAACTAAAGATGAAAAAATTGTAAAAGATTTAGCCTTTGACGTGAATAAAGATTACAAGAGAGTTTTCATTAAACATACTTTTGAGATTAATGATTTAGAGATTCCAAAAGAATATCTTAATGATTTTGTAAAAGCAAGATTATATGCAATAAGAAAAGGAAAGTTAATAAGGCAGGTAAACATAGATGGTGAACAGGTAAAAAAAGAATATGATTTAGAGGTGTGAAAACTTGCCAGAATTGTTTAATATGATCAAAGGATTTTTTAAATTTATCTTTGTGATAATTGCTGCTTTCTTTGAAGCAATAACTGTTTCATTCTATAAAAATATTAAAAAGTGGTATGATAAACCTAATACTAATTATAAACATGTAAAAGTGCCTAAGGATTATTATGATGAAAAAGCTGAACCAGAATACAAAGATCTTTCTAAGGATGGTTCTTTCTCGGACTTTGGTGGCTTACCTGGGTTTAAGTAGTTGTATCTTTTTAGTGGTTACATAATAGAAAGATTTATATAAGGATAGTTCTGGAAGATAATTAAAGAAAGATGGCACATATCCAAGTATTAAGGGCGGGAATTCCAGATTTGAAATTCTTTGGAAATACATTTGTAGGGATAGAACTAGCTGAAAGAATACCGAAAGGATTGTTAGTTGCAGGTTATAATCATAAAACCGAAGATGTTTCTAGTCATGATAGATGGATTGAATTAATGTTAAGATCAAGAGGAGTGAAGTTAGAATATTCCCCATATGCATATCAAGCTGCTATTGGAGAAAGTGTTCCTGGAAGAAAATTAACTGATATTGTTCAAGAAACAATCCGATTAAGTTCCGGGCCAGTTGTAATTAATTATCATTTTGCGGAAAGAGATGGGAAACAAGATCAAGTTTCATATTTACCTAATAAATTTGGGAGAGATATTAGACAAGTTATTCATTTGCATTGTTCATCTGAAATTTATGGGCGTAAATTTGTTGACGGAAGAGTTGTTGAAAGTAGAGATAATAAACTCTCTAGGCAATTAATGAGAGCTCTAGAAAGAGGAGATGTTGATAAATTTATTGCTGTAAGTTATCAGGTAAAAGCATCATACTCTGGGATAATCCCTGAAGAGGCAATCGAAGTTGTACAAAATGGGATTTCTGAAGAAACCTATGCATATAGAGAAGAAGCAGATAAAGAAGCTTTGAAAAGACAATTTGGAATAAGGGGGAAATTCTTAGTAGGTTATTGTGGAAGATTAGACCATAAAAAAGGTGCTGTCGATTTAATTGAAGTAATTAAATGGTTTAATGGGCATCCAGAATATGATGTTGGATTCTTGATTGCTTCAACAAAGGGAGATGTTTTAGATACATTTGAACCCCAATTAAATGAACAAGCTCAAAGAATGATACAAGAAAGAAGAGTGGGGTTAATAGTGGATGCAGCAAAATATTTTACGAATGTTAAAAAAATAAATGAAGGGACAGAAGCAATATTTAGAAATCATATTGAAGCTAATCTTAGACCTCAATGTTCGTTGTATAGAGGAGTAAGTCCAGTACCACTTCAAACAATGGTAGACACATATTTATTACCATCTCATTTTGAAGCTTTTGGATTATCTGCTTTAGAAGCTATTTTTACTGGAACCCCAGTAGTTGCTTATAGGGTGGGAGGATTACCAGAATTAATTCAAGATCCAGTTTCAGGAACCTTAGTGGAATTTAGGACAAATGAAGAAGAAAGAAGAGAAGAACTTGCAAGGGCAGTAGTAAAATCAATAGAACAAAATTATGGACTTCATGGGAATATTGATAAGACGGGAAAAAGAAAAATGGTTAGAGAAGAAATGGTTTCTCAGTTTAGTTCAAGAGTGATGGCAGATAAAACCCAAGCAATTTATGAAAAATTATAATCCTATTTTGTAGCTTCTTTAATGTCAGAACCTTTTACAGTTTTTCTACCAGCATGAGCAGCTAGACGAACAGCTTTTTCGCCTATCTCTTCGGCAATTTCCTCTAGAACCTCTCTAAACTTTTCTTTTGCCTCATCAGAAACTCTTGCAGCACCAACTTTCTTAAGTAATTTTTCCATCGCTGCTTCAGGCAATATGTATTTTCTTGGAGTTAAGCTCATTTTGACTTCTATAAATAAAAAAGGACGAGAATTATATAAATATTTGCTTTTTAGGGAGAAATTTTAACGAGATTGAAATCAAAAAAAATATAGTTAAAATGCAAAAACACGAAAGGTATATAAACCATTAAATTTTTTCCTCAAGAATCAAATGCAGACAGAAGTTAGCATTTAATAAATTACTCACATTAGATTGAGAGTTCACACAAAGTGTCGAACACAAGACTTAGGTTTTGATTCTCAAAAAGGCGAGTGCAGGTTCGACGTCTATAAACCTGTTGTCCGAAGAGGGCATGATAAAAAAGAAAGTAGACTAAGAAAGTACTATGGGACATAAACATCATCCAAGACGAGGAAGTTTGCAATTTTGGCCGCATAATCGAAGTAAAAAGCATGCTCCAAGAATTAGATCCTGGACTAAAGGCAATGAAAAGAAATTACTTGGTTTTATCGGATACAAAGTTGGAATGACACATGTATTAATCAAAGAAACTAATCCTAATTCTCATAGAAAAACTATGGATATTTTTACACCTGTTACAGTTGTTGAATGTCCACCATTAAAAGTTTATTCTGTAAGATATTATACCATTGATGAAGATCAAGCATTAAAATTATCCGGGGAAGTATTCTCAAAAAAATTAGATAAGGAATTAGAGAGAAAAACTAATGTTCCTAAAAAAGCAGGAAAAGCACCTGAAGTATATGATGAAGTAAGAGTTCTTGTTTATACCCAACCAAAATTGACAACTATTGGAAAGAAAAAACCAGATATGTTAGAAATTTGTATTGGTGGAAGCTTGAATGATGCAAATACATATGCTAATTCATTATTAGATAAAGAAGTTAAAATTTCTGAAGTTTTCAAAAATAATCAATTTATTGATGTACATGCTGTTACAAAAGGAAAAGGATTTTGTGGAGTAACAAAAAGAGTACATCCAAAAAGATTACAACATAAATCTGAGAAAGGAGTTAGAGGAATTGGTACCTTAGGACCATGGCATCCAAACAGAGTTTTATATACAGTAGCTCAAGCAGGAAAATGGGGTTATCATTTGAGAACAGAATATAATAAAATGAGTATTAAAATTGGAAATAATCCTAAAGAAATTAACCCTAAAGGTGGTTTCATCAGTTACGGAGAAGTAAGAAGCGATTATATTTTGGTTAAAGGATCAATTCCTGGAGCAACAAAAAGACCAATAGCAATTACAGAAGCTTCAAGGGCAACTAAGAAAACTTATCCAAGTAATATTTCATACACAAGTTTGGAGTCTAAGCAAAGATGAAAGCAGCAATCATTGGAATGGATGGGAAAAAAGGTAAAGAAATGAATTTGCCAGTACAGTTTGCAGAAGAGTTTAGACCAGATATTATCAAAAAAGCAGTATTAGTACAACAATCACATAATGTTCAACCTTATGGAGTAAAACCAACAGCAGGTTTGAAACAAACATTTTGGGTATCAAAAAGAAGAAAAGCTTACAAGACTACATACGGAAAAGGACAATCAAGGACACCTAGAAAAGTATTATCTAGAAGAGGATTAAATATGTATTTCGTCGGAGCATTCGCACCGAACACTGTTGGTGGAAGAACTGCACATCCTCCTCGTGCAGAAAAAATCTTTGCAATCAAAATAAATATCAAAGAAAGAAGAAAAGCTTTGAGAAGTGCTATTGCAGCAACAATGAATAAAATTTTAGTTAAAAAAAGAGGACACTTAGCAGAATCAATGATTATTGAAAATAAAATTGAAGACTTGAAAAAAGCAAAAGAAGTTTATGATTTATTGAAAACAATTGGAATGGATAAAGAATTAGAAAGAATTGCACAGAAAAAGATTAGAGCTGGAAAAGGAAAAAATAGAGGAAGACCATATAGAAAGAAAAAAGGGCCATTAATTGTTGTATCAAAGAAATGTTCATTACTCGATGCTGCAAAAAATATTCAAGGTGTTGATGTTTGTATTGTTAAACAATTAAATGCAGAATTATTAGCACCAGGAACTGATGCAGGAAGATTAACTATCTGGACTGATAAAGCTTTAGAGATTATGGAAAAAGAAAAACTCTTTTATGAAAAAAAGGAGACTAAATAAAAATGGAAAATCTATCAGTATTAAAATATCCGCTAACCACGGAAAAAAATGTAAAATTAATGCAACAAGATAATAAATTAGTATTTATTGTCGATAGAAGATCCACTAAACCAGAGATTAAAAAAGCTGCTGAAGAATTTTTCAAAGTCAAAGTACTAAAAGTTACAACTAGCATATTACCAAATGGAAAGAAAAAAGCATATATCAAATTAGCTGCAACTACACCAGCAATTGATGTAGCAACACAGTTGGGGTTAATGTAAAATGGGTAAGAATTTAATAACACAAGCAAGAGGAAAAGGTTCAACCACTTACAGAGCTCCTAGTCATAAATATGTAGGAAAAATTTGTTATAGAACTTATGATGAATCAGAAAGAAATGGAGTTGTATTCGGAAAAGTTGTTGATTTAGTAGACTGTCCTGGACATTTTGCTCCATTATTAATAATCAAATATGATACTAAAGAAGAAGTATTAATTTCTGCGCCACTAAACATCAAAGTGGGAGATATTGTTGCATCAGGAGCAACAGCGCCTGTTCAAACTGGAAATGTTTTACCTTTAAAAAATATTCCTGATGGAACTTATATTTATAATCTTGAATGCAAACCTGGAGATGGGGGAAAATTAGTTAGAACTTCCGGAACATTTGCAAAAGTTGTTGGAAAAATTGGAGAGGGAGTTTCAGTTATGTTACCATCCAAAAAACAAAAAAATTTGTGTGGAGAATGTAGAGCAACTATTGGAACTATTGCAGGTGATGGAAGATTAGAAAAACCTTTCGTTAAAGCAGGAACAAGAATGCATGCAATGAGAGCAAGAAACAAATTATATCCACAAGTTTCTGGAGTTGCTATGAACGCTGTTGATCATCCATTCGGATCTGGTAGAGGTAGACATGTTGGTAAGCCAAAGAACGCTCCAAGATGGGCGCCTGCTGGAAGAAACGTTGGTTTAATAAGAGCTAAGAGAACTGGTAGGAAAAGGAGATAAGTATGGCAAGAAAAGAATTCAGCTACAGAGGAAAAAGTTTAGAACAAATAAAGAATATGGATACTAAAGAATTTGTTGAATTATTACCAGCTAGACAAAGAAGAAGTTTGTTAAGAGGGTTCTCTGAAGATCAAAAAATATTATTGTTAAAAATTAAAAAAGCAAAAGAAGGAAAATATAAAAAAAATATCAAAACTCATTGTAGAGATATGATTGTTATTCCAGAAATGCTTGGAATTTTAGTTCATGTACATAATGGAAAAACATTTGTGCCTGTTGATTTACAACCAGAAACAATAGGATTTTATTTAGGGGAATTGACAATGACAAGATCAAAAGTAGCACACTCAGCGCCTGGAATTGGAGCAACTAAATCTAGTTCCGCATCATCGGTGAAATAAAAATGACAGAGAATGAACATATTGCAACTGCAAGAGGAACAAACTTAGGAATTTCAACAAAGTTTGCTACAGAGATAGCTAGATTTGTTAGAGGAAAAAGTTTAGTTAAAGCAAAAAAAGAACTTAATGGAGTATTAGAACAAAAAGTTGCAGTACCATTCAAAAGATATATCTTTGATTTGGGACACAAAAGAGGAGCAAGTGGTCCAGGAAGATATCCGATTAAAGCTACAAAAGAAATTTTAGTTTTATTAGAATCCGCAGAAGCAAATGCAGAGAATAAAGGATTAGATAAAGAGTTATTATATGTTCAAAATGTTATTGCTAACAAAGGAACCACACAAGTTAGAGCTGGAAGAAAAAGAGCAAGACATACAAAAAGAACTCATGTTCAAGTAATATTAGTAGAAAAAGAAAAGAAGAAAGAAGAAAAATCAAAAGAAGAAAAAAAGGAGAAGAGTAAGAAATGATTGAAAGAAAATTCGTAGCAGAGAAAATGAAAGAATTCCTTGTGAACCAATATTTGTTAAAAGAATTAGGCCCTGGAAAATTCAGCTCTTTTGAAATTAGAAGAACTCCTTTAGGTGAAAGAATCATAATTTATACTGCAAGGCCTGGATTAATCGTGGGTAAAGGTGGAGAAAATATTAAAGATTTAACAAGAGTTTTGAAAATGAGATTCAAAATGGAAAATCCACAAATTGAAGTTGCAGAAATTTTAAGTCCTAATTTAGATGCACAAAATATGGCTGAACAGATAGTAAATGTGTTAGAAAGGTTTGGACCAAAAAGATTCAAATCTGTTGGATATAAAACTTTACAAAAAATTATTGATGCAGGTGCTATGGGTTCAGAGATAGTAATTAGTGGTAGAGGATTACCTGGTGCAAGAGCAAAAAGTTGGAGATTCTATGCAGGATACTTAAAAAAATCAGGGGACATTTCAATGTCAAAAGTAGCTTATGGAGAAGCAAAAGCAAACTTGAATTCAGGAACTGTTGGAATCAAAGTTAGAATCTTACCTCCAGGAACAATATTACCAGATAAAATTAAAATCAAAGATTTAAGCAAAGAAACTTTTGTTGTTGAAGAAGTTAAAGCTGCTGTTGTAAAAGAAGAAATTAAGGAAGAGAAAAAAGTTGCTAAGAAAAAAACTGCTAAGAAAAAAACAACAACTAAAAAAGTAAAGGAAGAAAAGAAAGAAAATGAAAGTAAAGAATGAAGAATTAAGGAAAATGAATAATTCAGAATTACAGAATAAATTAGTAGAATTAAAAAAAGATTTAATTAAAATCAATGCTCAAGTTGCAGCAGGTACAGTTCCTGAAAATCCAGGGAATGTAAAAAATATTAAAAAAACTGTTGCGAGAATATATACAATTATAAAAGAGAAGGAGGGGAAGAAGAGTAATCTATGAGTGTGATTTGCTCTAAGTGCGGTTTACCTCAAGAACTTTGTGTTTGCGAGACTATTGCTAAAGAAGACCAGAAAGTAGTAATACGATTGGTCAAGCGAAGGTTTGGGAAACTTAACACAATCATCGAGGGAATTGACGATAAAACAATAAACATCAAAGAGCTTGCGAAAAAGCTGAAATCAAAACTTGCCTGTGGAGGAACAGTGAAAGGAAATAACATTGAACTCCAAGGAGAACACATAGAAAAAGCAAAAAAATATGTGATTGAAGAAGGATTTTCAGCAAATTCAATAAGCATTGTTGATGAAAGAAGATGAGATCATCGCAAAACATTTTGCAACACGAATTGATTGGGTTGCATGTGGTGGTGATTGATGCAAGAAATAAAGACCTTATTGGTATCGAAGGCAATATTGTTGATGAAACAAAAAATTGTCTTGTGGTAGAAACGAACAAAGGCGAAAGAAAAATCTTAAAAGCTGATGCGAATTTCAAAATCAATATTGATGAGAAAAATATAATCATCGAGGGAAAATATTTGGTCGGAAGGCCAGAGGATAGGATCAAAAAATGAAAGTAAAAGCAAAAAATCCGGGCATGGGTGTTGAAATGCCAAAGAAAACATGCAATGATGTGCATTGTCCATTTCATGGAGAATTAAAACTCCACGGAAAAGTTTTCATTGGTAAAGTAATCAAGAGAAACCCACACAAAACAATTAATGTAGAATGGCCTAGGATAAATTATATTGAAAAATATGAAAGATACTCTAAAAAAAGATCTAGAGTAAAAGCTCATAATCCAGAATGTATCGACGCAAAAGAAGGAGATACAGTAAAAATTATTGAAACAAGACCAATAAGTAAAACAAAAACTTTTGTGGTTGTTGGAGTTGAACAATGAAAGCAATAACAGGGCATAAAGTAAGAGGACTTCCAGTCGGTGCGGAGATTCCTACTTGTGATAACTCTGGAGCAAAAATTGTAAAACTAATTAGTGTTAAAGGTCATAAAACAGTTAGAAGAAGAATTGCCTCTGCAGGTGTTGGAGATTTGATTAAAGCATCAGTCATCAAAGGAAGACCTGAAATTAGGAAGCAAGTAGTATTAGCTGTTGTCGTCAGACAAAAAAAGGAATATAGAAGACCTGACGGAACAAGAATCAAATTCGAAGACAATGCAGTGATTATATTGAAAGATGATAAAGGTACTCCGAAAGGAACTATCTTTAAAGGCGCAGTAGCAAAAGAAGCTGCAGAAAGATGGCCGGGTATTTCAAAAGTATCCAGCATAGTGGTGTAAAATGAAATGGTCAATTAGTTGGAAAGCAAGTAAAAATCCGAGTAAGCAAAGAAAGTATAAAGTAAATGCTCCTTTGCATTTGAAACAAAAATTATTGGGTACACACTTGAGCAAGGAATTGAGAGAGAAATACAAAACTAGAAGTGTTGAATTAAGAAAAGGTGACAAAGTCAAAATTATGAAAGGAAATCATAAAGGTAAAACTGGAAAGATTTCAAGGATAAGAATAGTTACACAAAAAGTTTACATTGAAGGAATTGACACAGTAAGAAAAGATGGAAATAAAGTGTTGATACCTCTAAAGGCAAGCAACTTAATGATTACAGAATTAGAATTAGGTGACAAAAAAAGGAAATCAAAAATAGAAAATATGCATTCAAAGGAGAAAAAGTAGAATGGTTAAAAATCACTTATCAAGATTAAATTCACCAACAAGTTGGGGAATTAGTAGAAAAGGAATTAAGTTCACTACAAGAACTAGTCCTGGACCTCATAAATTAAAAGAATCTATCACATTAATTGTATTAATTGAAGAGATATTAAAATATGGAAGAAATAGAAAAGAAGTTAAGAAAATTTTGAACGAAGGAAAAATCTTAATTAATGGAAAAATTAGAAAAGATATCAAATTCCCTGTTGGGTTAATGGATTTAATTAGTGTTCCTTCATTAAATGAAAACTTTAGATTATTTTACAATCCAAAAGGAAAATTTGTATTAACTCCTGTTGAAGAAGCAGAAAAAGATTTTAGATTAATTAAGATAATAAGAAAAAATATAATCAAAAAAGGAAAAATTCAAATCGGAACTTCTGATGGAAGTTCATTGCTTACAGAAAAAAATGATTACAAACTTGGGGATTCATTAATTGTTTCAATTAAAGATGGAAAAATCAAAGAACATCTTTCATTCAATAAAGGATCAAGAATTTTTATTGAAGGTGGAAAGAAAAAAGGAACAATTGGAACATTACAAGAATTCAAAGAAAATAATATTATTGTTAAATCTAACGACGAAGAATTTGAAACAGCTAAGAGGTACGCGTTTGTTATTGGAAAAATAAAAACGCCTGAGGCAAAATGAGTACTATGAAAACAATAGAAATTGAAAAAATTACATTGAATATAGGTGCTGGTAAGCCTGGGCCAGAATTAGAAAAAGGAAAAATGTTATTAGAAAAAATTACTGGAGCAAAACCTTGTGAAACTATGACCAAGAAAAGATTACCTGCTTGGAATTTGAGACCTGGTTTAGTAATTGGATGTAAAGTTACACTAAGAGGAAAAGAAGCTGAAGAATTATTGAAAACTTTGCTAAAAGCAAAAGATAGTGTACTTAATTCAAGATCATTTGATAAAAAAGGAAATTTTTCATTTGGGATTAAAGAATATTTAGACATTCCAAGTATAAATTACATTCCTGAAGTAGGAATTATTGGATTAGAAGTTGCAGTAAGTTTACAAAGAAAAGGATTTAGAATTAAAAGAAGAAAACTTCAAACTAAAAAAATACCATCAAGACATAATATTAGTAAACAAGATGGAATCAATTATGCAAAATCATTAGGATGTAAAGTCTTAGAGAAAGAGGAGGCTGAAGAAGAATGACTGCTGGAAGTTACAAAAAGGTATTTAAACAATTGAAAAACAAGCCTGTCAAGCTCAAGAAATTCCTTAAGCATAATGCACCAAAACCTAGAAAGTTTGGTGTTGCTTCAAAACCATGTAAAATATGTGGAAGATTAGGTGGGCATGTTGGTCAGTACAAACTAGATTTGTGCAGGCAATGCTTTAGAGATTACGCAACAAAGTTGGGGTTCAAAAAATACTACTAAAATGGCAATGAATGATACACTGGCAATGGCATTGAATAATATGCTTAATGCAGATAAAGTTGGTAAGGATAATTGTGTAGTTAAACCTTTATCTAAAATTACAAAAGCTGTACTTGAAATCATGAAAGATAATCATTATATTGGAGAATATACTGAAATTGATGATAAGAAAGGTGGGTTTATTAACATTAATTTAATTGGTGGACTAAACAAATGTGGTGCTATCAAACCTAGATTTTCAGCAACCATAGATGAATTTACTAAATTTGAAAAAAGATTTTTACCAGCGAAAAATTTTGGAATAATTATAATTTCAACACCAAAAGGTATTATGACTTTAGAACAAGCTAAAGAGAAAAATATTGGAGGAAAATTATTAGCTTATATTTACTAAAATGATTGAAGCAAGAAGACTTAGGAAGGAGATTCAAATCCCTAAAGGCGTTGAAGTAACTTTAGGAGAAAAACTTACTGTTAAGAAAGGTAAGTATGTAATTTCAAAAAAACTAAGTTATCCTACTATCGAATTGAAAAAAGAAGAAGATAAGTTAGTAATTATACCAAAATTATTTACAAAAAAAGAAAAGAAAATCATTAACACATTTAAATCACATTTGAAATGGATGTTAGAAGGTGTTGAAGAACCTTTTGTTTACCAAGTAAAAATTTGTTCAAGTCACTTCCCAATGAATGTGATAATTGAAGGTAAAAAAATTATAGTTAAAAATTTCCTTGGAGAAAAAGTTCCAAGAAAAACTGAAATTGTAGAAAATGTTGAAGTAAAAATAGACGGTGAAATTATATCAATTACATCCCCAGACAAAGAAGCTGCAGGACAAACTGCTGCAAATTGTGAAAGATGTACAAGGATTACAAATAGAGATAGAAGAGTATTCCAAGATGGATTATGGATTATCAAAAAGGCTGAGAGGAATATCTAATGGTTGATGCAAGATTACTAGAACAGAGAAATAAAACAAAAGGAAAGAAGCCTAGATTTTTGAGACAAGATGCAAATAGAACTAAAAGTCTTGAAAAAAAATGGATCAAACCTAAAGGTATGCACTCAAAAATGAGAATTAAATTGAGAAGTAGAAGAGTTTGGCCATCTTCAGGTTATTGTTCACCAAATAAAGTTAAGGGATTAACAAGAAAAGGATTCCAACCAGTATTAGTAAATAATTTAAAAGATTTAGTTGGATTTGATTCAAAAACTCAAGTTGTTATTGTTGGGCATGTTGGTTTGAAAAATAAAATTCAAATTTTGAAAAAATGTGTTGAAAATAATTATCCTATAGACAATGTAAAAGTTCCACAAGAATTTATAACAAATGTTGAAAGTAAATTCGCTGAAAAAAAGAAAGTTAAAAAGGAAAAAGAAGACAAAAAGAAAAAGTCTAAAGAAGAATTAAACAAAAAAATTACAAAAGAAGAGAAGAAAGAAGAAAAAAAAGAAGGACAAGAAGAAACAAAGAAAGGCGAAAAAAGTGAAAAAATTAAAGTCTTGGAGAAAAAACAATGAATCTCGCTAACCAAAAAAGAATCAGTGCAGAATTAATGAAAGTTGGAGAGACTAAAGTATGGTTTAACCCAGACAGATTAACTGAAATTAAAGAAGCAATTACAAAAAATGATCTTAGAAATTTAATCAAGAATGGAGCAATCCAAAGTAGACCAGAATTAGGAACATCTAGAGTTAGGGCTAGAAAAAGATTAACTCAAAGACGAAAAGGAAGACAAGCTGGTCCAGGTACAAGAAAAGGAAGTAGCACTGCAAGACTAAGTAGAAAAGAAACTTGGATGTTAGCAGTAAGAGGCCAAAGAAATTTCATTAAAGAATTAAAAGATAAATCTTTGGTTGAAGGTAAAACTTATAGAAATTTATATTCCAAAGTCAAAGGTGGATATTTCAGAAATAGAAGGCACATCAAATTATACTTAGAAGAAAACAAATTATTTATAGAGAAGGTTAAGAAATGAAAGCAAAAAAGTTTGTTGTTTACAGAAGAAAACGAGAAGGAAAAACAGATTACAAATTAAGACTAAGTCTATTGAAATCTGAAAAATTAAGATTAGTAGTTAGAAAATCATTAAAAAATATCTTAGTTCAAGCTGTTCAATATGCTCCAAATGGAGATCATACTTTGCTTATGGTAAATAGTAAAGAATTAGAACAATATGGTTGGAAAGGATACAAAAGAAATGTTCCTGCAGCATATTTAGTTGGATATTTATTTGGTATGAAAGCAAAAAAAATTGGAATGGATAATTTAATCCTCGATAAAGGGTTGTATGTTAGTAGAAATGGAACTATTATTTATAGTGTATTAAAAGGAGTTGTTGATGCAGGTATAAATATTCCTCATAGTGGAGAGATTTTCCCTGAAGAGGAAAGATTAAAAGGAAAGCATATTTCCGAAGAAATTGAAAAAATGTTAGAAGCAACAAAAAATAATATTCAAAAGGTGAAATAGATGGTTCAAAAAAACAAGAAATTCAAAAAAAATGATTTAGATCACTCTGAAAGCGGAATCTCCAAAGATAAAGGATTTGATAAAGATTCTTGGAAACCTAAAACAGAATTAGGAAGAAGAGTTAAATCCGGAGAAGTTGCAAGTATAGATGAAATCTTGGATAGAGGTTTGAAAATTCTTGAATCAGAAATAGTCGATATGTTATTACCAGAATTGCAAGTTGATTTAATGGAAGTAGGACAATCAAAAGGAAAATTCGGTGGTGGAAAGAAAAGCATTTGGAGACAAACTCAAAAAAAATCCAAAGAAGGAAACAAACCATCATTCGCAACAATTGCAGTCTGTGGTAATGGAAATGGATATGTTGGAGTTGGATTTGGAAAAGCAAAGGAAACTGTTCCAGCTAGAGAAAAAGCAACAAGAAAAGCAAAATTAAATTTAATCAAAATTAAAAGAGGATGTGGTTCATGGGAATGTGGATGTGGACAAACACACTCAATTCCATTTAAAGTAGAAGGAAAGTGCAGTTCAGCAACTTTCGAATTAATGCCAGCACCAAAAGGTACAAGATTATGTATGGAAAAAGAATGTCAAAAATTATTGAAAATGGCAGGTGTAAAAGATGTTTATGGAAAAGCTAGAGGACAAACAAGAACAAAATTAAATGTTGTTTATGCTTGTTTCAAAGCTTTAGAAAAATTAACCAGTGTAAGAGTAAAACCAACACAAATTTCAAAATTAGGAATTGTTGGAGGTAGGAATGAATAAGAATATTGTGATTATAAGGTTACGTGGAAGAAATGGAGTTACAAGAAGTGTTAATGATACTTTAGATATGATGAGACTCTATAAACAAAATGGATGTGTAATAGTTCCAAATACCCCACAATACTTAGGAATGATAAAGAAAGCTAAAGACTATATTACTTGGGGAGAAATTGATAAAGAAACCTTTATGATAATGTTTACTAAGAGAGCAAAAATTGTTGGAGATAGACATTTAACTGAAGAATATTTAAAAGAACATTTGAAAACTGATATTAAAACATTTGTTGAAGAAATATTTAATTTCAAAAAGAAACTAAAAGATTTACCAGGTTTGAAACCATATTTTAGATTAAATCCACCATCTAAAGGATTTGAAAGAGGTGGAATCAAAAAACCATTCAGTATGGGTGGTTCATTAGGATATAGAAAAGATAAAATTAATGATTTAATTAAAAGGATGATCTAAAAATGAAAAAAACAACTCCAAAGAAAAAGAATAAAGGAATGAGAGGCTATAAGAGTCATGGTTGGGGTAGTAAGAAGAAACACAGAAATAGTGGGTCCAGAGGAGGATTCGGTATGGCTGGTACTGGTAAGAGAGCAGACCAAAAAAAACCTACAATCATTAATGAATATGGAAATACTTACTTTGGAAAGAGAGGTTTTGTTGTTCCGAATAAAGGAATAGAATACAAGGCTATTAACTTAAGAGATTTGAATATTCTTATAGAAAAAAAATCTATTAAAAATGAAATTAATTTGAAGGATTATAAGTATACAAAATTACTTGCAACTGGAAAATTAAAATACCCTTTAAAGATCACTGTTGAACTAGCTTCTAAAAATGCTATAGAAAAAGTTAAAAAAGCTGGTGGCAGTGTAATACAATAAGGGGAAACAAAAAATGTCCTATTTGGATAATCTAATTTTAAATCTGCCCGAGGTTAAAGGCCCAGAGCAGAAGAAACTTTCTTTTAATGAGAAATTAAAATGGACATTAATTTGTTTGGTTGCATTCTTTTTATTGGGATTAATTCCTCTTTATGGGTTAGGTGAAAACGCATTAGCGCAGTTTGAATTCTTATCAATTATTCTTGGAGCAAGTTTTGGTTCAATTATATCTTTAGGTATTGGTCCATTAGTAACTGGATCCATCGTCTTGCAATTATTGAATGGTTCAGGATTAGTTAAATTTGATTTATCAACACCAGAAGGAAAAAGAAGATATCAAGGTATTCAAAAAATTATGTCATTGTTCTTCATTATATTTGAAGCAGGAATTTATGTATTTATGGGTGGACTTTCTCCATCATTAATGTTAGATCCATCACAGTTTAGAATAATGCAATTTATTTTAGTGGGACAATTAATTGTTGGTGGTATTTTGATTATGTTTATGGATGAGATTATCAGTAAATGGGGATT
Organism: Candidatus Woesearchaeota archaeon; assembly: GCA_018302165.1. Taxonomy (GTDB): domain Archaea; phylum Nanobdellota; class Nanobdellia; order SCGC-AAA011-G17; family GW2011-AR17; genus JAGVZZ01. Next base: position 1,336 of record JAGWAA010000004.1, on the reverse strand, counting down.
TGGTTCTGGTATCTCATTATTCATCGCTGCAGGAGTTTCTTCAGAAATTGTTATTAGAGCTTTTAGTCCATTAACAACAAATGGAACTTGGGCCTTTGGAACTTCACAACCAGCTGTTGGAAAAGTTTGGGTATTTATTCAATCATTAGCATCACAAAACCCAATGGGTGCTGTGTTAGCATTATCGGCTATTTTAGCGACGATATTAATTTTCTTCCTTGCAGTTTATTTACAAGCAATGAAAGTTGAAATCCCATTATCATTTGGAAGAATAAGAGGTCATGGAATTAGATGGCCATTACATTTTATGTATACTTCTAACATCCCAGTTATTTTAATTTCAGCCTTACTTGCAAACGTACAATTGGCTGCAAGATTATTTGAAAAGTGGGGACATCCTTTACTAGGAACTTATTCTGGTTCTTCACCTGTGTCTGGATTTGTTTTATGGATTACACCAAATAATTTAATTCAAGCAATCATTACTGGTAATATTACTGCAATGATAATTGTTTATTCAGTAGTTTATATGGGATTCATGGTTGTTGGTGCAATTATTTTTAGTTGGTTCTGGGTACAAACATCTGGAATGGATGCTGGAGCACAAGCGAAAAATATTTTAAATTCAGGATTACAAATTCCGGGATTCAGAAGAGATCAAAGAGTTTTAGAAGCAATCCTTGAAAGATATATTATGCCATTAACAGTTATGGGTGGTTTAGCTGTAGGATTATTAGCAGCAAGTGCTGATTTGATTGGTGCTTTAACACATGGAACTGGAATATTATTAGCAGTTATGATTATTTATAGATTATACGAGGATATTGCAAAGCATCATATGATGGATATGCACCCTGCATTAGCAAAAATGATGGGTGGAATGAGTTAAATGGGAATAACATCATTCTTAGATCCTATATTTAATCCTTTTATGAATCTTATTCCTTCACCATATAATCTAATTATTTTTAGTTTGGCTTTGAGTGTAGCATTAACTTTATCTTACAAATATATTACGAATCAGAAATTGATGAAAGAACTTAAAGATGAAATGAAAATTTATCAAAAAGAGATGAAAGAACATAAAGATAGTCCTGAAAAAATGTTAGATTTGCAAAAGAAAGTTATGGAAAAAAATATGAAGTATATGATGCAGAGTTTTAAGCCAACTTTAATTACTATGATTCCAGTATTAATTATATTCGCTTGGTTAAGAGCATATTATGTTGCATTAGGTGATCCTGCGGTTTTATTTGGATTGAGTTGGATATGGGTTTACATTATTTTCTCAGTATTGTTTAGTTTGGTATTAAGGAAGTTAATGAAGGTTTACTAA
>JAGWAA010000003.1 GCA_018302165.1 Candidatus Woesearchaeota archaeon | reverse complement strand
TCGAAGACTGAGTTTTCTTTGGGTAAGAAGGACCAGCATAATTCTTTCATTTGGCATTCATAAGGTTCTTTGCAGTTTTTGCTGATGGTTGTATTAGGTTCTTTGCCATCAATAATTTCTAGCATTTCTATAACTCTATCATCTACAAATTTTAGTTCTTCGTTAACAGGAATAGTAATATCTTCTTTAGTGAATAATTCTTTTGGGTTAATATCGCCGTGTCTAACATATTTGTTGTTAATGTGTAATAAATAACATCTGTCAATCTTCAAGCCTGCTTTCTCGTAAACATATCTTTGGAATGCGACATCTTGGATGTTGACTTCTTTGACTTCAGTGGAGCTTTTGACCTCTATGATATTCCAGCCATTGTTTGTTGGTTCTAAAATATCTGCTCTAGAGTAAAGTCTGTTGATTAAGAATGCGGGTTCGAACAGTGGTTTGTTTTTGGTTAAAAGTTCTTTTGTATCATTTAAGTTTTTGTTGAAGTCTTTGACTGGGATATTGATGCCTTCAGGGAATAATTTCTTTGCATATTCGCCGACGATTTGGCCTTGATCGAATAATTTCTGGGTGGATTCTGATACTTCTGGCATTTTTGTTTTGTCGTTAACAGAAATCCATAATAGTTTAGGGCATTGGAGGCCATTAAGGTATTTGGATTTGGAAAGGAGCTTTTGCATGGTTATTTTGAAAGAATTAATTATATTTAAAGCAAACCTTTACAAAGATTTTTAGGGAAAATATTTAAATTAATTAGGATTAATTAATAATTACCAGATTAGGCGACAATGTGAGTCCGTGCCGGGATTTGAACCCGGAAGTCTCTCCCGAGACGATGTTGTCTCAAGATGCCTCAGCTGTGAACTGGGGCTTTTTCAGACATCTGCCATACCGGATTAGGCAACACGGACTTAATTCTAAATTAGAAATATTTGGTTCAAAAAGGTTTAGTGAAAAAAGTTGAAAGATTTTCGGAATTTTCTTCTCAAACTTTTTAAAAAGGTTTTTTCAGTTATTGTTAATGGAATTTGATATTGATGTTAGTGGTAAAGATATTCTTAGTAAGAATTATGTTATTTGTATTGCTAGTAAAGATGGAAAACTGATTAAAGGTTTTAAGTTTAATAATAAACTCGTTCAAATTATAGCTTCTAAGTATGGTCAAGAATTGTATAAATATAAAAAATCTGTTCAAGGGAAAGTTAATCTTCAAATTAGAATTTATTCTATTGTTATTTATTATTTATTTAAGTCTATTAAAATAAAAAATGTTTCTTTAAATATTTGTAGAGATTTTTATGGGCATAATAATGAAATTGTCAATAATTTGAATTATTTCTTGAAAGGATTATTAAAATTGAATATTTTAGATTGTCAATTTAAAAAGTTAGATAAAAATTCTTTTGCGGATAATTATGCTTATTTAATGGCTAAGGATTCTAAAAATAAAATGAAAACTTATGTTACTATCAGATTAGATGATTTTGAAAAATTCTTGAAAAAATAAGTACTAAAGGGCACTACGAAGAGTGCCGCTGCCCTAGTTTGCCCCCTGAGACTTTACACAGTGAACTCCCTAGCAGTTAGTATTATTTGTAATGCTAAAATGTAATATAAAGTTTTTGGTTATTTAATTGAATCTTTTTCGGAGCCTCAGTGGCGATTGAACTGTTATATTTTTTCTATAACTAATTTCTTTAACTTGGGATAAGTCTTTTTTGTAAATGAAACTATTCTTTCTGCATCATCCTTGTTTAAGATTTTACCATAGTAAGTTATTCCATTTCTATTTATACGCAAGTCGTTTATGAATACTATTTCTGATTCAGAGAACTTTAATTTTCTTAAGAAAGAGATTTCGGCTTCATGGGCATAAGCACCTGATGAAGAATAGCCTGAAAGTTGTAGTGTGGCACGGATTAGTTCCATGATTATATCATAGCAATCTTTTGTGATTGAGTTTGCATTATCATCATCAATACCCAGAGCTTCAATGCGCTTGAACAGACTTCTTGAGGTTCTTTCAGTTTCTTCTATTAGAAATTTAGCTTTGGATTTATTTATAGAAGTTTTTTTGATTATTCCTTCTGAAACGAAATCTTCAAAGTATTTCATAATTCTATTCCTCCATGCAATACTATTCCTCTTAGAATATTTTCTTTTAAGTGCTTGTGGATATCTGACCAGGATTTATAGAAGTTTATTGTTACTTTCCTTTCGAATAGTTTATTATATTTTGTTAATTCTATTTCTTTACCTTTAGTTCCTATTATGGCTATGTCAATATCTGAGTTGATGGTATCTTCACCTAATGAATAACTACCGAAAAGGATTATACTGCATCCAGGGAATAGATTTTCTAAAGTTTCTAAGAAATTTGACTCATAAATAATTTTTACGTTTTCAATTCTTTTGAAATTAATTGCTTTTTGATTATCACGATTGAATTCAATAGACATAAGGTTCATAGTTTTTGATTTGTTTATTTTGATTAGACCTTCTTTTTCTAATTTGTCGAGAGACTTTGAAACTGCTGTTGGTGATACTTTTAATGATTTTGCTAGACCTCTTAAGTTTGTGCTCATTCCTGTCTTTATACAAAGGAATCTAAATATACTATTTTGAAGTGCTGTCCATTTATGTTTATAGTTGTCCATTTTTTGGTATTTAAATCTTATGTTTTAGGATTAATAAATGTTTATAAGAAAAAACCGAAAATCTTTCGGTAGCCTCAGTGGCGATTGAACTGTACAAACTTTTCTAAAGTTTGATCAAAGGAAGCCTTCGGCTAAGTCGCTCAGTCGCCGCGAGGGCTGCGGAATGTTTATAAATTAGTTATTAAAAACAGAGATTATGAATATAAGACACTTATTGACTGTTGTACCTTTAATGGTAGCTTGTAGTGGTGATAAAGAAATTGAAATTGTTCCTATACCTGATTGGAATAGTGTAATAATTGAAGGGCCAACTGCTAATCCACTTGAATTGTTGGATGTTGATAATGACGGGGTTTTAGATTGTATTGTTAGAAAACCTATTATTGGATCTGGTGGGATGATGGATTGGGTTCTTTTTAATGCTGAGGGTTATTTGGAAAGATGTGAGAATGCTCATAATGCTTATAGATTCTTCGGAACTAAAGTAATGGATCCAAATTTTAGAGCTCTTGCTACAGATGCTTATAATAAATCTAAGGCATTGAATGTAGCGATTTATTGTTCTGATAAAAATTGTATGTAGTTTTTGCAGTTTTAATCAATACTTTTAATCTTAAACATTAAGATTAATAATTGTCTCTTTTCTTGTTTAATTTCAATTTTATAATTAAAATCTTTAATCTTTTGTAATCTAAGGTTTATTTTTTCTGCATTTTTAATTGCTGATTCTTTTGCAAAAATAATAAATGAATCTGGTTCATTAGCATTTAGTTTTATGTTTAATTTTTCTAAAATTTTATCTACATTATCATCTGCTTTTATAAAAATAACTTGTTTTTCTAAATTATTTAATATCTTTTCTATATTTCTAATTAAGTCTTCTAAATTTCTTTGGTTTGAAATGTAACTTGCGAGAAATTCAGTTAAGATTTTATTTTGGACAAACTGAGAAATATGCAGGCCATCTTCACCAAATTTGTAAACTATTTTATCTCTTAAATCTTGTAATGAATTAAAGTCTTTTTTGTCTTCTAATCTTCTTAATGTTAAGCCCATTTGAACAAGTATTTTAAGTTCATTCTTTCGAATATATTTACTGAGAAGATTCCATTCGCCACTTTTTATTTGTTCTTTAACTAAGTCTATTGTTTCTCTCTTTTGGATGAATGCTATTTCACGTTCTTGAAATTTTCTGACTAATTCTTTTATTTTATCCTCGCTATAAAAAATTATCCCTTTGATTATATTGTTTTCTATTTCATCAGAAGACATCTGGATGCCCCTGTAAATAGGAGGCTATACTTAATGGGTTGTTATCAATAATGATTGTGCTACCTGGAAGAATGAGCATATTATCTATCTTTACAGGTTCGTTGATATAATTGTCAATTACCTTTTCTCCTTCGGAATCTAAAACATAAATACCATCGGAAGCAAAGCCTAATTCTTTTAATAAAAATTCTTTGTTTTCTAATGATAAATCCTGAAGAGATATTGTTTCAACCATCTTTATTCTCCTTTTACTTTTTTAGTTTATATATCTTTGGTTGGTTTAATAAATGTTTATAAGAAAAATCCGGAAATCTTTCGGGAGCCTCAGTGGCGATTGAACTGTTAGAATTCAGCTGTGAAAATTAATTCTATGCTTATTGCGTCTAAAATTATTGCTATTAAATATGCAAATCCGTTTTTTGTTAAATATAAAAATATACTTACTATGATGAATACTATCCCTAAAATAAACTTTAATGGTAACATAATATTAAATTATTATTAGTTTTATTAAAACTTTTGTAGCCACAAGATTTATATACAAGTTATGTATACTTTTCCGTATATACGAAAATGAAAGATATATTTGATTCGGTGATGTTGTGCGATCAGTGCAATGGAAAAACAGAGAAGACGCAAGTTTCGAAAGATGGATTTAGAATCAGGGCTTGGCATTGTCCTAAGTGTAAAAAATTATGGTATCATCCATTAGATATGAGAGATTATCAAGAATATATATTACTCAGAAATAAAGATTTTCAAGTAAAGCTAAGGGAAGTGGGGAATTCGTGGATTGTTTCTATACCAAAGGAAATAATTAGGTTCGAGGAAATATCTACTGCAAAAGTGATAAGCTTAAATCTTGATGAACCTGGAAAAGTGGTGCTGAAGTTTACAAAAATACGAAGGGTGCTCTAGGAGGCAAAATGGCAGACAAAGAAATTAATTTGAAGGTTATGGAAGCGTTGCAAGAGGAAGCTTACAAGGGCATTGTTAGAATTGATACTGAGACCATGAAAGAGATTGGTGTTCGTGTAGGGGATATCATTGAGATAGAAGGGGGAAGAGGGACTGTTGGGATTGTTGATCGGGCGTATCCGACGGATATTGGGCAGACTGTAATCAGGATGGATGGGATTCTTCGTAGGAATGCGAAGACTGGTATTGGAGAATTTGTTAAAGTTAGAAAAGCTGATGTGAAAGAATCTAAATCAGTTACTATAGCACCTGCACAAAAAGGGGTGACAATAAGATTAGATACTGAGATGTTCAAAAGAGGAATTCTTGGAAGGGCGCTTGTCAAAGGGGATATTATTGCATTAGGTGGAACAAGAAGAAGAAAGAGTACTTTATCTGATTCGCCATTTTTCGATGATGTTTTTCAAATGTTTGAAGAAGATTTTATGGGGGGGTTTGGAATATCTGGATTAAGGTTTGTTGTAGCGGATGTGTTTCCAAAAGGGTCTGTAATCATTACTGAAAATACTGAGGTTAAGTTTAATTCAAAATCGTTAGAAGTGTTCGAAGAGAAAGTGCCGTCAGTAACATATGAAGATGTTGGTGGGCTTACTGAGGAAATTAAAAAAGTTAGGGAGATGGTGGAATTGCCATTGAAGCATCCAGAGTTGTTCGAGAGATTAGGGATTGAGCCGCCAAAAGGAATTCTATTACATGGACCGCCAGGGTGTGGAAAAACATTACTCGCGAAAGCTGTAGCGAATGAAACAGATGCAACATTCTTAGTAATTAATGGGCCTGAAGTTGTGTCAAAGTTTGTTGGGGAAGCAGAGAAGAAAATAAGAGAAAAGTTTGAAGAAGCGGAAAAGAAAGCGCCAGCTATATTATTCATTGATGAGATTGATGCGATTGCTTCCAAAAGAGAAGAAAGTTTTGGGGAAGTAGAGAAGAGGATGGTTGCACAGTTGTTAGCGACGATGGATGGGATGAATGATAGAGGGAAAGTTATTGTAATCGCAGCAACTAACAGACCTAATTCAATAGATCCTGCATTGCGTCGTCCTGGTCGATTCGATAGGGAAATAGAAATTGGGGCGCCGACAAAAGAAGGAAGATTGAATATTTTGAAGATTCATACTCGGAACATGCCATTAGTGCCGCCTGTGAGAAGAAATTATTTGCAAAAAGCTTTAGAGCAAGTTTCTGAGGAATTGAAAAATAATAATAAGGAACCTAATGAGGCTGAGGAAATTAAAGAGACTCAAAGATTGTTAAAAGAACTTTTGAAAACTTTGAAGAATGATCAGAAGCAGTTTGATTCATTATCGAATGATGCAAAAACAAAATTGAAACCTTATTTGATATTAGGAATGTTGAATGAGATTGCTGCACGGACGCATGGGTTTGTTGGAGCGGATTTAGCATCATTGTGTAAAGAAGCTGCATTGAATGTTATTAGGAGAGTATTGCCAGATATTAATATGAAAGAAAGTCAGCAAGTGTCAAAAGAAGTTTTGGAAAAGCTAACTATTTCTGCAGAAGATTTTGAAGAAGCAATGAAGAATGTTGCACCGTCGGGAATGAGGGAAGTATTAGTGGAAATACCGAATGTAAGCTGGGAAGATGTTGGGGGATTGGAAACCATTAAAAAAGAGTTAATCGAGGCTGTTGAATGGCCATTGAAGTATCCAGATAGATTCAAACAAATGGGTATACGACCTCCAAAGGGTGTGTTACTTTATGGGCCACCAGGGTGCGGAAAAACATTATTAGCGAAAGCTGTTGCATATGAATCTGAAGCTAATTTTATTTTAGTTAAAGGGCCAGAGTTGTTGAATAAATTTGTTGGTGAATCAGAAAAAGGTGTTCGTGAGATATTTAGAAAAGCAAGACAGGTTGCACCGACTGTAATTTTCTTTGATGAGATTGATTCGATTGCAGTGCGTAGAGGACAAGGTGGAGAAAATAATGTAACCGAAAGAATGGTAAATACTTTATTGACTGAAATTGATGGTCTAGAAGAATTGAAGGATGTTGTTGTAATTGCTGCAACTAACAGACCAGATATTTTGGATCCAGCATTATTGAGACCAGGACGATTTGATAGAGTATTATTAACACCTTTACCAGACGAGAAAGCAAGAGCAGATATATTTAAGATGTATACTGAGAAGAAAAATATGCCATTAGCAAAAGATGTGGATTTCAAAGCATTAGTTTCGAATACACAAAATTATGTTGGGAGTGATATTGAAGGTGTTTGTCGGGAGGCAGCAATGCTTGCATTAAGAGAGAATATTGATGCAAAAGAAGTTGCAATGAAACATTTTGAAGGTGCTCTAGATAAAGTTAAAGGTTCAATCAGAGAACAGGATATGAAAAAGTATAGAGAAATCGAGGATACTTATATACGGACTGCTCGTGGAGCGCAGATTACTTCTAAGGTAAGTTATACAGGATAAATTTATATAGTATTTATTTTCTTTTTTTTAATATGAAATTTAATCCTAGTCAAAATAATGTATTTGTAGATAATGAATGTAGATATATTCCAAATATGGTTGTTCTTATGAGAGGGATGATTGATGGTGATAGTATTCCTGAAGTAAGATTAGATCATAATCCTAATGATGATTCTTATCTTATATCTTCTTTTGATGGAATATTTGGTGATGATAAAAGTGATGGTGGACATAGTAGATTATTTGCGGCATTTTTGTTAGGTTGTGAACTTGAAGTTAAAGTAGTAAAATCTTCTCGTAGGAAACAACTTGAAATACCCTTAAGAGCAACAGTTTTATCTTATGATCTATCTTTTCTTATAACGAGTAGGTTTAATGGAAAAAAATATTCTTCTTTGCCTAGTCCTGAATCTTTCTTTGAAAGTTATAGTCGAATAAACGAAGCTTTGAGAAATGCACATCAAGGTGATTATTCTTTTTCTGTTGAATCTTATTCAAAACTTTTTGAAGATTATAATGCACAATTTCAATTAGTTATAGAGCAAATTCAGTCGTTCTTTATCTAATCTTCTTTAAAATAATATTTTGATATAATTACATAAATTTAAATACATTTTTTCATTTTGATAAATCTAACTCTTCCAAATAATAATTATATTGTTTTATGGAATGGGTATAAAGTTGAAGTTCTTTGTTCAAGGTCTTTTAATTTTACTTTACCTGTTGCTGTATAAACATTAAATCTAAATGTAACTTTTCTATCTAATGATTTTTGATCGTCTTCAAAGAGTCTTGGGTTTATTGTATATTCTAAATCATAAGGTTGTTTATTTAACATTTCTCTTAATATTATTGGAACTGTTTTTTCTATAAATTTGTTTATTTCCATTGAATTATACATGATACCTCTAGGAAGATATGAAAATGGTATAGGAATTACTTTATCTGGTTCTGTTATAGAAAATCTATAGGGTACTGTAAGCTCAAATAAATATTTTTCACTATCTTCTTCTTTCTTTAATGTTATTGATTCTTTCATATTTGTTTTGCCTTTACTACTTTTGGATAATAAAGTAAGTTTTGTAATTTATTTATTAAACTTTCTTCAAATAATTACGTAAAATACGAAATATTTATATAGTTTTATTCTAATTTAATCTTATGAATAATATAATTTCTAGTCCTTCAATAAAATTAGATTCTAAGGATAAAAAAATATTAGAATTATTAAGTCAAGATGCTAGAATGTCAATAAGTGAAATTTCTAAGAAAAGTAAAATTCAGAGAGATAGTGTTGCATATCGTATCAATAAATTAGAAAAATTAAATGTTATTAAATTTTATACAACTATATTAAATCCTTCAGCCTTAGGATTTCCAATCTATTCTTATGTGCATATAAAATTACATAATTTAGATGAGTCTCTGGAGAAACAATTTGTAGCATTTCTTGTTGCTAATCCTCAAGTTACTTATGTAGTTAAAATATCTGGAGAATGGGATTATGATATAACTATTGCAGCGAAGGATTTGGGTAATTTTGATGATGTTTTAAAAGAAATTAGATATAAATTTTCTAAAATAATTCAAAATTATAGTTCTGATTTGATTTTACAAGAATATAAGTTTGATTATTTAATAGATCTACTTAACGTGAAGATATAAATATAGGTAAAACTTTAAGGAAGTTATGAAAGGGTTTATCGTTGATGCAACTTACAAAGTAATTGGTGGAAGAGCTTATGTTGCGTTGTTTGGTAGAAGTGAAGATAATGAAGCGTTTTTGACTTTGAATTATTTCAGACCTTATTTTTTTGTTCAAGAAAATGATTTGAAAAAAGCACAGGAAATTGAAGATTTTGATTTTGAAGAAGTGAAATTGAAAACTTTTGATGAGAAAAAGGTTGTTAAAATTTTTAAGGATCTTCCTTCTGATATTGTTAAACTTAGAAAAGAGTTTGAAGGAGAAAAAATTAAGACTTATGAGGCAGATATTAAGTATGCACAAAGATTTTTAATTGATAACAAGATTCAGGGAGCTGTTGAAGTCAAAGGAGATTTTGAATATCAAGAAGGAATAAAAGTTTATAGAGATCCTGAGTTGAAGAATTGTGAAGCAAAAATTAATTTGAAAATTCTAGCGATTGATATTGAGACTGATAAAACTGCAAAAGAGATTTATTGTATTTCTTTGGTGATGGAAGATTATAGAAAAGTGTTAATTGTTGCAGATGAATCTTTGAAACTTGCTGAACATTTTAAAACTGAAAAAGATATGTTGGAAAGATTTTTTGTTTTGATCAAAGAGTTAGATCCAGATTTAATTACTGGATGGAGTGTTATTGATTTTGATTTGAAAGTTATTCAGAAACGATGTAAAAAATTAGAAGTGCCTTTTGTTTTGGGAAGAATAAATAGTCCTTCTAAACTTATTATTAGAGAGGGATTTTTTGATACTTCGAAAGTTGTTGCAGAAGGAAGACAAGTAGTTGATTTAATGGCTTGGGTTAAAAATAATTTAAAGTTAAACGATTATAAATTAGAAACAGCTGCGCAATATTATGTGGGTGAAGGGAAAAATGTGCAATTTATTGATAAGGGGAATGATATTGAAAAATTATTTATTAAGGATAAACAAAAATTGGTTTATTATAATTTGAAGGATTCAGAGTTAGTTTTGAATATTTTGAAAAAAAGTAATTTGCTTGCATTGTATACAAAAAGAAGTTTGCTCACTGGGTTAATGTTGGATAATGTTAGAGGAAGTATTGCAGCTTTGGATTCTATCTATTTAAAAAAATTAAGAGATAGAGGATATGTTGCACCTTCTCTTGGACATCATGAGAAAGATGAGCCTATTACTGGGGCATATGTAATGGAATCTAAACCAGGATTGTATGATGGGATTGTGGTTTTGGATTTTAAATCGTTGTATCCTTCATTGATGAGAACTTTTAATATTGATCCATTAACTTTTGGTAAGAAAGGAATCAAAGCTCCAAATGGTGCAACCTTTTCTAAAGAAGAAGGGTTGATGCCGGTAATAATTAAGGATTTATTAGAAGTTAGAGAGGAATATAAAAAAAATAAAGATGAGACTGGAAGGTATGCGATTAAGATTTTGTTGAATTCTTTTTATGGAGTTATGGCTTCACCTATGTGTAGATATTATAATTTAGAATTGGCTAATGCTATTACTGCGTTTGCAAGATTTTTTATTAAAAAGATGGCTTCTTGGATTAGAGAAGAGGGTTATGAAGTAATTTATTCTGATACTGATTCTGTTTTTGTTGTTGCAAAAGAGGATCCTAAAAAATTAGGAAAAGAATTAGAAAATAAAATGAATAAAATTTTGAAAGATTATGTTAAAGATGAATATAATATTGAATCTTTTATGTATTTAGAATTTGATAAAGCTTATACAAAATTTTTAATGCCGCGTTTAAGAGGAGAAGAAAAAGGTGCAAAGAAAAGATATGCAGGGTTAATTGATGGGAAATTAGATATTACTGGTATGGAAGCTGTGCGTGGAGATTGGACACCTTTGGCGAAGAAATTTCAGGAAGCTTTGTTGATGAGAGTTTTTATGGGAAGAAAAGTTGAGGATTTTGTATTTAATTTTATTAAAGATTTGAAGAGTGGAAAATTTGATGATTTGCTGGTGTATAAAAAAGGTTTGCAGAAATCTTTGGATGAATATACTAAAACAACACCACCACATGTTAAAGCTGCTCGTAAATTGAAGAATTTTAAAGGATATATTGTTAGATATGTTTATACTACTGAAGGAGTTGAGCCTATTGAACTGATTAAAGGAAAATATGATTATGAACATTATATCAATAAACAACTCAAACCTATTGCTGATTCTATATTATCTTTTATTAATTTAAAATTTGAAGATATGTTATCTGGGCAAAGATCATTGAAAGGTTTTTAATCCTTTAATTTCAGAAGGTTTTAATTCTTTTTGTTGAGAATTTACATAAATTAATTTTATCTTGTAAATTTTTTGTTTATCATGAATAATAAATCCATAACTTTTTTTTGTAGGAAGATAAGTTTTTGTGTTTTCGGAATATTCGTATTCATCACGCCAAGTATTTGTGTTTAAAATATATTTCTCTTTTATTTTGTATAATGATGATACATGGTTATGTCCATAAGAGATTACTTTGAATTTACTGGAAAGAAGTTTAATTTCTGCTTTATCTTCAAATTTAACATCATAATCTTTTTTAAGAAAATTTCTCATATATTTTTTAAAATCTTCCCAGGTAAAATTATATAATTTGTCTTTTTTGTATCTAAATTGTGTATAAAAAAATGATTTTAACATATAAAAAAATGTGTCAATAATTACTCTTTTTTTGACTTGGTTATTTAATGTATTTAATGTTTTATTCTTTGGAAAAATTCTTTCTAACATAGGAAATTCTTCTTTGATTTTTATGAAATGTTCTTTAAGGGCATTATATCCCCATGGAACTAATAAAAAAGGTTCTTCAATTACAGTTTGAATTTTTGGATGAATTAATGTATTTGGATCAACTCTGAAAAATTGGTCTAATTGGGAACCATGTTCGAATAATACTTGATAGCTTTTAAATTCAAAACCTGGGAAGACAATTTTCTTTTTCATTTTAACTTTGTCTTTTAAAATTATTTTTCTTAATTCTTTTTTTATCTTACTATAAATAATATTGTAATCATGATTTCCTATTATAAATATTATTCTTGTATTACCCAAATTAATGAATTCATTTAAAATATTAAAAAAATCTGGGTGGGCTTTATGCATATGTTCGAGTTTCCAAAGGGAAATATTTTCAGTAATGTGCCTAGGATAAGTATTTTTATAGGGTGCTTTTAGAAAATCAAATATATCTCCGTTTAAAACTAAATCTATATTATATTTTTTGTGATAGTGAAAATTTGATCTTAGTGTTTCACAAAATAATTTGTCTTCAACAAAGTCGTCAGTATTATTTCCAATACCAACTTCTATATCACTAAAGACTAATGTTAACTTTTGCATAGATATTTGATATAATGGCTATTTTAAAAGTTTTTGCTGTATAATTCTTGGAACTTTGCATATCTCTGGATTAAAAACATAAGTGTTTTTGGAATCAAAATAACCGCATCTAAAATTTTCTAAAGGTATTTGGGTGCGTTTTGATAACATATAGGCATAAAAGAATGTTTGAGTAGAAGCATATTTTTCTAAGTGGGCGTTTGGTTTGTAGTCCCATATCCAAATTTTGTCATCTTCGATTCTTAATGCATCAATATGGCCTGTTAATGGGTTTTTTGAGTTGAAAATATTTTCATAATGGTCTAGTTCTGTTGGTTGTAACCATAAAGGAACTTCGATTGCGATTGTGTTTGAGTCCTCTTCAAGCATAAACATTTGGACTTTTGGATGGGCTGTTGTGAATCTCTTTGCGTTATTCTCTAAACCATTTTTTGCGAGAATATTTACTTCATGATTTAGTACAGGTTGTAGGTTTAGATTATTTAAGTTAAAAGTTAATTTTGAGGATCTGGGTTCTAAAGAAAAATAATCGTGAGGGCAATTTTCAAATACATCATACAAAAATGTTTTTAATTCTGGAAATTGTTTTGTTAATTGTTTTGTTTTTGGTTCGTGGACTCTATAAAAATACCACCATCCATGCTTGAAAGAAACTTTTTTAATCACCATCTTTTATAGTTTTTTGAGAGGAAATCTATTTATATGAATTTCTATTATTTATTGATTATGGGAGTAAAGATTTCTGAGTTAGTTGATAAAAGGGATTTGAAATGGGATGAGCTTAATGGTAAAACTCTTTCTGTTGATGCTTCTAATGTTATATTTCAATTTCTGAGTTCTATAAGGCAACAAGATGGGACTGCTTTAATGGATGAAAATGGAAATGTTACTTCACATTTAGTGGGGTTATTCTCTCGTGTTCCTAATCTATTACAAAAAGGGATTACTCCAATATTTGTATTTGATGGAGTTGCGCCACATTTGAAAGAAAAAGTTAGAGAAAAAAGAAGAGAAGCAAAAGATAAAGCGTTTGATAAATATAATCAGGCAATGGTTAGAGAAGATACTGAAGGTTCTAGTAAATATGCCAAACAATTGACTTTTGTGAATACAAAAATGTTTGATGAATCTATGGAACTTTTGAATGCATTAGGGTTACCTGTTGTTCAAGCACCATCTGAGGCTGAAGCACAGTGTGCATATATGGTTAAGAAAAAATTAGTTTGGGCTAGTGCATCACAGGATTATGATTCATTATTATTTGGAGCTCCAAAATTAGTTTTTAATTTGACATTATCACAGAAAAGAAAAATTACAGGAGGAAAATATGTTTTTATTGCTCCATATTTAGTTGAATTAAAGGATGTATTAGAAAAAAATAATTTGACTCAAGATCAATTAATTATTTTGGGAATTTTAATAGGTACTGATTATAATCCTGGTGGTGTTAATGGTATCGGGCCGAAGAAAGCGTTGAAGTTATTGCATGAAACTAAAAAATTTGAGGATATATTTTCTAAATTAGAAACTGATTTTGATTGGGAAGAAATATTTGAAACTTTTAAGAAAATTCCTGTAGAAGATGTTGTATTGAAGAAAGAAAGATTGGATGAGGAAAAAGTCAAAGCAATATTAGTTGATGAGCATGATTTTTCTCTTGAGAGAGTTGAGTCAACTTTAGAGAAACTAAAGGGATTAAAACCCAAAGATAGTTTGAGTAAGTGGTTTTAGAAGGCTTTTTAAAATGAAGATTTTTTGTTTTTTGGATGATCTATGGCGTATTGTTTTATCTTCCTGATTCTTTTGATTTTGATCCTGTAAGAACATTCTTGAAAGAAAGATTTAAGCTAGTTGATGTAATTACTAATGATCCTTTATTTGAAGATTCAACTATGGTTTGGTTGGATTCTGAGTCAATTAGTAGATATAGAGTACATTTCTATAGGAATTTAAATTATAATGGGAGTAATTATTCTGGGGCTCAGTTTAAATATTGGTTGAATTTGGAATGTATGAAGCGGGAAATATTCGAAATTGATCCTATGGGTAAGGCAGTGTCTGAGTTTAAGCAAGTATTTTCTGATGTGATTGTTATTGAAAGAAATTTAACTCGAGATAGTTCTATTGATGAAGTATTAAATTTAGTTAAGCGTTAGTTATTTTTATAAATTCTATCTTATTCTAATTATGTATGAAATGTGTTAAAGTCTTGAAAAAAGATGCTGAAAAAACCAAACAAAAATTGATACAATTAGGAGTATTAGCTAAAGGGTATAAGCCTGTTTCTGGAAGAGATTATTTGTATCTACCTATTGAGAAAGATGTTAAGGGCTATGAAATTTTGGAGAAAGAATGTGAAAAAATAAAAAAAATAAAATTAGAATTATTAAATTATGATCAAATTGGGGATATTGTTATAGCTGGTGAAGATGTTTCTAATACTGATGCAAAAAAATTAATTAATGTTCCAAATGTTAAAGTGGTTTTGAGAAAGGTTGGTATTCATCATGGTGAATTTAGAACACAGGATTTAGAATTTATTGCTGGTGAAAAAAGAAAAGAAACTATTTATCGAGAGAATGGTGTACAAATGAAAATTGATGTTGAAAAATGTTATTTTTCTCCACGATTAGGGACAGAAAGAATGAGGATTGCATCATTAATAAAAGATAAAGAAAATGTTTTAGTGTTTTTTTCTGGGGTTGGACCTTATCCTTTGGTTATTGCTAAACATTCTAAACCTGCGTTGATTGTAGGCGTGGAAAAGAATCCTGTTGCTCATAAGTATGCCGAATATAATTGTAGAAAATATTCTAATATAAAATTATTTAATGAGGATGCAATGAATTTTAATTTTAATGAGAAGTTTGATAGGATTTTGATGCCGTTGCCTAAAAGTGCTGAAGCTTTTTTGGGGAATGCTTTAAAATTATTGAAGAAAAATGGAATAATACATTTTTATGATTTTTGTGATGAAAAAGATATTCCTGAGAAAGCTATTCAAAAAATTAAAAAAAATGTAAAAACTGCGAAAATCTTGAAGGTAGTTAGGTGTGGGCAATATGCTCCTGGTAGATTTAGGATTTGTGTGGATTTTAAAATAAATCAATGACATTTCTACTAAAATTTACTAAGCTTGTTAATTCGCCTCTCCAATCCATCATTATTGTTCCATGATTTACAGATGCTGCAATTTCTGCTGCGGCTTCGTCAACAACTAATCTATATGAGGCTACAGTTGCGCAAGTATAAAGGAATGTTTTAATTGAATGTTCTTTGTATGCATGTCTTAAACCTGCAAAAGCAATTATTGCTAATATGGGTGTTGTTACAAAGAATGTTTCTGAATGGCCTAATTCGTGGGCTAATGCATGAGATAAATAATGGCCTTGATCTGATACTTCACAACCTGTTTTTAATACAATCTTTTTTTGTAATGGTTTGATATAAGAAGGTTCAAGACAAGATTCGCTTTGTTCAATTGAAACTTGGTATTCCCATCCAAAATGGTTTGTTGCTGTGTAGCCATTGTAATCAATGTCTAAATCTTCTCTTCTTATTGCAGTTCGCACTAAGTTCTCTAACATATTAAGCACCTCCCAATGCCTTGAAGAAGTCTAGACTTTCAGTTTAATTTAGAAAAATTGGCTTAAAAAAGGTTTACTAAGAAAATCCGGAAAATTTTCAGAAAGGTTTTTATAATCTCTAAAAATTTTAATCCCTATGGCATTTGATAAAAACCTGGATAAAGAACTTTTTCATGAAGAAGTTGAATTTGAAACGACAAAAATAACTGTTGGTGTATTTGCATACAATAATGGTATTCCAAAATTACAAGTCTCAAGAGAGAATAGGTCTTCAGAAGGAGATTATTCTTTTAATAAATTGGGAAGAATGACAAAAGAAGAAGCTGAAGCTGTTATTCCTTTGATGAAAAAAGCTTTGGAGAAGATGTAGTTTTAAATCCTAAAGCTACAATAAAAATTTCTTTTGAACCTTGTCTTGTTGATTGTGGAGTGTATCTTTTTACAAATTCAAAATAAGGTTTAATTTCTTTTACTAATTCTTCTGTTTCTTGAGATTGGAAAGTTTTTACTACAAAATTTCCATTTGGTTTTAGTGCTTTTTTTGCTATGAGGAATGATTCTCTGGATAATTGGAAGGATAAGTATTGATCTCTTTCTCTGATGCCTGATGTTTTTGGGGCAATATCTGAAAGTACAACATTGA
Organism: Candidatus Woesearchaeota archaeon; assembly: GCA_018302165.1. Taxonomy (GTDB): domain Archaea; phylum Nanobdellota; class Nanobdellia; order SCGC-AAA011-G17; family GW2011-AR17; genus JAGVZZ01. The sequence continues at coordinate 21,095 of JAGWAA010000003.1, read as the reverse complement.
ATTTTTGGATTATTTTTTTTTGGATTTCTTTGTCGTTGATATCTCCTTGTATGAATTCTATTCCTCCAATTGGTTTTATTGAAACTAAATCTATTCCTAATATTTTGCCTTTGGTTCTTTGTTTTACAAATTGTAACCAAGATCCTGGAGCACAACCAATATCCAGCACTGAATCATTAGCTTTGATTAAATCATATTTTTTTTGAATTTCTATTAATTTGTATGAAGAACGTGCACGAAAGCCTTCTTTTTTTGCTTTCATGTAATAATGATCTTGACGGTTGTATGTCATATGTTTTAGAATCATAAAAGTATTTATATATCTTCTTTTATTTTTTTTAATGATGAATTCAATTGAAAGAAATGGGAGATTATATGATCTTTTGTTTAGAACAAATTCGGGGGTTGAAAGTGATTCTTATTATTATTTACATAGAGAAACTGGGATGGGTTATAGGATTAGATTTGATGGAGCTGAATTTAATGAAGTTTTTATCGGAATGATTACTCAAGATATTTCTGTTATAGGAGGTTTTGAAATTATTAATTTTATTCGTGCTCATGATGGTAGGTTTCCTTTTTTTGTTCCGGTTTTAGGATTGGGTTTAGTTGATGAATTTGAAGAAAAATTTAAACAAAGATTTAAGCAAAGATTAGTTTATCCTTGTGGATTAAATTTTCAGGATAACCATTGTTTTAAGATGAGTGATGTTGTGGAGTCTTTAGAAAAAGAAAGAATTATTTTTAAGAAAGATTTACCTGGGGATATAAGATTTCATTATGGACATAAACTTATTGAAATGTATGATATTTATGATCCTATTACAATCCTAAATTCTTTGACCTCTCGAATTTGATTGCAGTAGGGGATTCTCCTCCGTGCCAGGATACTTTTGGACGAACTTGAATAGGATATAATCTTTCTGAGTTATCATCTAAAACAATTGCTGCTCCTGGATCTGCTGGAAGGATGTTCAAGTAACTTGTTAAGGTGTCTCCTAAATATGATTGCATCATGGAGTTGAAAGCTTCAACATCTATTTTTGCTGTTAGTCTATGTGCAAGGACTATATCTGATTGTGTTAAAACATCTGAATGAATCTTTCCTGGTTGTTGAGTAATTAATAATAATGAAATTCCAGGTTGACGACCTTCTCTTAATATTGTTACCAAAGCGTCTGTTGCTGCAGTTTTTCCGATTGCAGGAAGTAATTCATGAGCTTCATCTAAAATAAACCAAATTAATGGTTTTTTATCCTCTGAAACTTCTTCTTTGATTTTGAAATATGAATAACCTGTTCTGATAGATTCAATTTCATCTAATTTTCTGGAAAGCATTCTTTCAACAAATATTTTTTTAGATATTAATCCTACAACAAGAGCTTTGATTCCCCAGCCACCTGAAGAAGTTGCGTAAGCAGACATATCTAAAACTGAAACTGCTCCACGATTTATTAGAACTTCAATTTTTGTTCCTTCATTTGAAAATAAACCCCAACCTTTTGAAGCTTTGAATCTATTAATTGCTTCATTTTTTGTTTCATTTGAAAAAGTATTATCTTTTTGAATTAAATTAATTATATCATCAACATTAAATTCTTCTTTTCTTAAATCTGCTAAATCGCCTAGAATTTTATCAATTAAAATTGAAACTGGGTGAGAAGATGAAAGTTCAAAAGCTAGACGCCAATCTTCTCCAGATAATTCTGAAGCTTTGATTGAGAATGGTGCATCTGTTGGAATGCCAATCGATTTGGAATATTCATACATTCCTATTGGTGTGAAGATTTTAATTCTTTCTAATCCTTTTGCTTTCAGTCCCCATTGTTCTAATAATCCTGTATCTTTTTCATTAGGATATTTCATTGTCCAGAAAACGCCCATTGTATCTAACATTATTACAGAAAGATTATTTGAAATTTCATCTGGAAGGTCTATAATCCCTTCGGTGATGACTGATGATGAGTATGACTTGCCAGAACCCCTCTTTCCAACAATTAATACTACATGTGATTTGATTACATCCATATAAACATAATTTGATAAGGTCGTGGTTTGGCCCATTTTAACATAAGAACGGCCTATGAGAATTGTTCCTTTTTCTCCAAACTTCTTTCTATCAGACTCGGTTCTTCCGATAATAATATTATAGGTCATTCTTTTGATGTGGGAATGATTGTTTATTAATTTTCTCAATCTTAAAGGAAAGTTTTTTATAACTTTTTGTATTTAGATTGTTTATGAAAAAAATTATTTTGTTCATTTTATTGATTTTAATGTTTTTATCTTCTTGTTCGATTCAAGATTCTAATGAAAAATTATACCTGGGGTTGATGATACATGTTGAAGGGTGGAAGAATGAAGTTAATTTAGAGGATAGTTTTAATTTGCATGCGAGTGCCGTAGAGAATATGGCTTCTATTCTAGAAGATTATGGGGCTGTTGGAACTTTTGAATTTAGTCCTGAATTTATTGAAGCTGCTGAGAGGTGGGATTCAAATATTATTCAAGATTTGCATGATAGGGGTCATGGTGTCGGTGTTCATGCTGATGCGGGGTATTCTTTGAATGAAAATTATGATTATGATATTTTTGTTAAAGAAATTAAGGACTCAAGATTAGATCTTGAAAAGTTAGTTGATTTTAAAATTTTGCATGTTTCTGGAATTTGTTCAGAAATGGATTGGGTTAAAGCTGCTATTGATGCAGGATATAAATTTACTTCTGGTAGTGTGGGATATTGTGCAATGTCTATGCCAGAGGATTTGAGGCCTGAAAAATATAAAAATTGTTTGAGTCCTGGTGAATGTCATGGGCCTTTACCTGAGGATATTACTCAAAGTTTAACTCCTATTCTTGCTAGTTCTGGTGAAAATTGGTTATATAGTAATAGTGGAGATTTAGTAATCTTTAATGCAAGAAATGTTTTATATGCTCAATATGAAGATAGTTTAGGGATTTCAGAAGTTAGTAATGCAGATTTGACCTCTGAGGATTTGGAAGCAAGTTATCAGAATATTGAGATTGTTTTAAATGAAGTAGATTCTAATGAAATTAATTTAATTTATTTTGGTTGGAGTCTTGGTGATACAGATTTACATAATGAAAATTTATTGAAAGAATGGTTAGATTATGTTGATGAAAATTATATTCAAACTGGACAAGTTGAATGGAAGACTTTGCCTGAGGTTTATTTAGAATATACTTCGTAAAGTTTTTAAATTGAGATTTTTCTATTTAAACTATGAATTTTAACTCTTTTAAGACTGTAATATTTTTAGGGTTACTAACTGGAATATTATTAGGTATTGGATATTTATTTGGTCCTTATGGATTAATTATTGGTTTTATATTTGCATTATTAATGAATTTTGTTTCATATTTCTATTCGGATAAAATTGTTTTGTGGATGTATAAAGCCAAGCTTGCTGAAAAAAGTAAGTATCCAGAGTTGCATGAGTTAGTTTCTGAGATTGCAAAATTGGCGAATATTCCAAAGCCTAAAGTTTACATAGTTACATCTGCTAATCCAAATGCATTCGCTACTGGAAGGAATCCGAAACATGCTGCTGTTGCTGTGACGACTGGTATAATGGAATTATTAGATAAAGAGGAATTGAAAGGGGTTATTGCTCATGAAATTTCACATGTAAAAAATAGAGATATTTTAGTGGCTACAATTGCAGCTACAATTGCTGGTGTTATTTCATTCGTTGGTGCTATGGCGAGATGGAGTACAATTCTTGGTGGTGGTGATGATGATAATGGAGGAGGATTGTTAGGGTTATTAGTTTTGGGAATTATTACACCAATAATGGCTTTCTTAATCCAGATGGCTATTTCGAGAAGCAGGGAATATTTGGCTGATGAAAGTGCGGCTAAAATTTTAAAAGATTCTAAAGGACTTTCTTCAGCATTAAAAAAATTGGAATCTGGCGTTAAGGAACATCCTTTCACTAATGAATCTTCTGCTGGTGCGTCTTTGTTTATTGTGAATCCTTTTAGTTGGAAAGGTTTTATGTCTATGTTAAGTACTCATCCTTCAACTGATGATAGAATTAAAAGATTGAACTCTATGAAATTTTAAGATATATTTATATATTATTTTTGTTTTAATAAGAGTATGATTTCAAAGGATGCAGTTTCAAAATTTCAACAAAAGTTTATGAAAAATTATTCTGTTCCTGCTAAAGATTTAATTAAATTAAATAAAAGTAGTGTTGATTATTTGGCTGGTGTTGCTCCTAAACCTAAAATATCTATGAAGAGTGTGATTAAAATATCTCGAAAAAAATTAAGGAATATTCCAAAGTATAAAGAAAAACAATTAAAAAAAGTTCCTAAGTTTATTGAAATAGAAGTTCCTGTACCTAAAGACGTTTCGCCTAAAGCTTATTTGAGAACTGTTGAAGTACCAAAAGTTGATTTTGATGAAATAGATCCTTGGGTTAAAATTGTTGAATTGTTAAACAAATGTGATAATGCTGTTCTAAAAAATAAATTAGATTTTGCAGAAATTTATTATGGACAGATTCAACCTTTTTATGAACAATTAGAAGATAATGATAAAAGGTTTGTATTTTTTAAGATTAAAGAATTACAAGAATCTATTATTGAATTGAGGATGGATAGAGTTAAACAATTAATTTTAATTACTTCCTAAGCCATTCAATTTCTTCTTCGTCTAGTTCTAATTCTTTTATAACCTCAGGATTTTGTAAAATCTTACGTAAGTATGGGTAAGTATCTTTTAATGCGCGATGTTTTGAGGTGTGTGTTACTGTTGCAATTTTTTCTGAAATGGATTTCTTCTTTGCATTTCTAACTTTTGCCATCCAGAGTTTTAATATCCTTGAAGTTCTAGTATATTCTGGAGTTTCAGGATTTGTTTCTTTTTTTGAAATTGCAATGCCTGAGGTAATTAGAATATTTATGTAAACTAAATATCTCCAATATTGCCATCTTCTTATTCTACCTTGAAATACATCTGCTCTTGAAAGTTTTTCATAAGCTTTTTTTAAATCTTCAGAAGAATATTCTTTTGGGAGATTCTCATCCAACCATAGCATGCATTCATTTAGATCTTCATTTGTTTTATCAAAAATATTTATGGTTTCATTCCATTTTTTACTTTTTAAAATTTTTCTTAAACAAAAAATTAAATCTTCTTCTTTATCTCTTTCTGATTTATCCTCTGTTGAAATAGTTTTTGTGATACTGAATGCTTGGAGATCATTAATTGCGGCTCTTAAATCGCCTTTGCTTAATTTTGCTATTTCTTGTAAGTCTTTTTCAGTATAATTTACTTTTTCTTCTTCACATATTTTTTTTAAATGATTAATTATTGAATCTCTTTTTAATGATTGGAATTCTATCAAAATACATTTTTTTCTGAGTTTTGAAAATTTATCCTCCCAAGGATCTATGCAAGTTAAAAAGGTTAGATGTTTTGGTTTTGTGATTAATTCTTCAATTGCACCTAGACCTCCACGATCTTTGGTCCCTGAAAGGGCGTCGATATCATCAACTAATATTAATTTTCCTTTTGAAAAAAGGCTTTGTTGTTGCATTGAACTGCCTAGGAGGTTTTGAATACCTTCTTTGTTTCTTGTATCAGAAGCATTAACTTCAAAAGAAAGGTTTTTTTAAATTCAGAGATTGTTTTATTTTAATTATTGATGCTTCTTGTCCAATAATTTCTCTGGTAAATTTTGGGATATATTTTTTGGTCCAAGGATTCATGATTATTTATATATTCTGCTTCGCAGGTCACGTTTGGATATACCATCAAAGTATTTAATTTGAAATATCGTTGGGGCTTTGATAGTTTCTGTTGATAATATTGTTGCAAGGTCATCTAAACTATTAGCTTTAATGATTCTATTTTTTGTTCCATTTGATTTAGGATTTCTATTAATTTCTAAATAATATCCTTTTTCTTCACGATGAACTTCTATTGTGTATGTCATTTTGCAAAGTAAGCTAATAATGCTTCTAGTTGTATGAATTCATCTGCGCCTTCAACCATTCTAAATTCTATCTCTCCACATTTATCTAATAATTCGATTCTTTTTTCATCAGAGATGGAATCTATTTCCATAGTTTCTTTTTGAATTTGTTTTAGGATATCTAAACCTGATAAACCATGTTTAAGCATTGTGTCTAGTAATAAACCTCTTGATTGGATGAATCTTTTGTTAATTGCTAATAATAAAATATCTTGAATTTCTTTTGGTTCTGCCGCGGAAACTAATGAATAAACCAAATTTTCAGTGATGTTGTGATCAATTGAAGAACAACTTTGTAAGACGTTTGTTATTTTTCTAACATCACCATGGCTAATATTACATTAAGATTTTCTGTGGTTGCAATTTTCATTACATAATCTTCAATATCTTCTTTTGTTAATGGTTTGAATCTAAAAACTGTGCATCTACTTTGAATTGGATCTATTATTTTACTGCTATAGTTACAGGATAAAACAAATCTAGTAGAAGTAACAAAGTTTTCCATAGTCCTACGAAGTGCTTGTTGGGCTTCTTTGGTTAAAGAGTCACATTCATCTAAGAAAATAATTTTGAATGGAACATTTCCTAAAGCTCTTGTTTTTGCAAATTCTTTAATTGTGTTTCTAACAACATCAATCCCTCTGTCATCAGATGCGTTTAATTCTAAAAAATTATTTTTCCAAGTTTCTTTAAAAAGTTCTTTTGCTATAACTAATGCAATTGTTGATTTACCAACCCCTGCGGGTCCAGCAAGAAGAATATGGGGCATATTTCGTTGATCTACAAATGCTTTTATTCTTTCAACTATTTTTTTTTGGCCTTTAATGTCCTCAAAAGTTTGGGGTCGATATTTTTCTGTCCAAATTGTAGAATCTGTCATAAATTAATAAAAAAGAAAATTATTTATAAGTTTTTAGATAATCTATTGTTCTTCTTCGTCTTCTTCTAAAGCTTCTTCATCTGAACTTTCTTCGTTTGATTCTGCTTCTTCTTCGGATTCAGAATATGATTCTTCTGATTTGCCTGAACCTTCGCCAACAACTTCTGCGAAAGCCATTTTCTTTAGGACTCTTGTAATCTTGACTTTAACTACATCTCCTTGTTTAACACCTGGAACAATAACTACAAAGTTATTTACTTTAGCGATACCATCGCCTTTTGCTCCAGTACTCTCAATAGTAACTTCTATTTCGTCTCCCTGTTCTACGGGTTTTCTAAATCTGTCATTCATCATTTTTTCATTTAACTCCTTAATTTAATTGCTAAAAATAGGTTTTATTATGTTTATAAGGGTTTTGGTGACTCTTTTTTAGGTTCGAAAATTTTTTCTATTCCTAAGGCTAGGCTAAAACCTGTGGCAAATGCTAGAAAGTCTTTTGGATCGAATACTCCTGTTTCTGAACCTATTTCTGCTAACTCTGATAAAGTTGCTAATGTTCCCCAAGTTAATAGTGTAGCTTTTTTTGAAGCTCCATATGCTCTTGTTACAAAATATAATCCAAATGGGACTGTTACATCTGAACCATATGAATGGAGATAGTGTTCTAATTTGGGATTATTATATTCTTCTCTGCTTAATATGTCACCTAAAGTACCTAAGCCTGCAAAAACTACATGGTACAATTTCATATTTTCAAAATTAAAATTTAATAATTTCATTTTTTAAAAACGCCCCAACATAAGTAGGGGATTTTATTTTTGTTTTCTTTGTATAAAGTTACATAAGTAGGGGATTTTATTTTTGTTTTCTTTGTATAAAGTTATTTTTCCGCCTTTTTTAACGTTGAATGCTGCAAATGGACCAAGACCAGATCTTAAGAAATAATCTCCTTCTTTCCAGTTTTTAGCGGTTTTAGTAAGATAATCAGTGAATTCTTTTTTTGATTTTATAAATTCTTTTTTTAATTTAAGTTTAGGATTTGCTTTGTAAACTACAGAAAACTCTGGTCGTATTTGCATAACCAGCATCGGTTTGTCTATAATATCTTCCATTTATCAATTCCTATCACCTCTAATATAAATTAGGTAAGAAGATTCTTTATAAACCTTTTGGTATATATTTTAGAGTTGCTATTTTGGGCAAATTATTTAAACAACTGGGAAGTTTTTTGTTGATATGCAGGACTTTAAGAAAATTGAAGAAGATATGTTGAAGTTTTGGGAAGATAATGATATTTATCTGAAATCAAAGAAAAATAATGCTAAAGGAAAGAAATTTTATTTCTTGCAAGGGCCGCCTTATACTTCTGGTAAATTGCATATTGGGCATGCATGGAATAATAGCATGAAAGATATTGCTATGAGATACTTTAGATTGAAAGGTTATGATGTTTGGGATAGAGCTGGGTATGATATGCATGGTTTGCCTACAGAAAATAAAGTTCAAAAAGATATGAATCTTAAAGATAAGGATGCTATCATTAATTTTGGATTAGATAAGTTTGCTATAAGGTGTAAAGAGTTTTCTTTTAATGGAGCAAAACAAATGAATCTAGATTTATTGAGGCTTGGTATCTGGATGGATTTTGAAAATGCGTACATGCCAATCACAAATGATTTCATTAGTGGAGAATGGTTGTTATTCAAAGAAGCTTGGAAGCAAAAAAGATTATACAAAGGAAAAAAAGTTATGTCTTGGTGTGGTTCTTGTGAGACTTCGTTAGCAAAGCATGAATTAGAGTATGAAACCCTGAAGGAAGATTCTATTTTTTTAAAATTTAAAGTGAATAAGAAACAAAATGAATATTTAGTAATTTGGACAACGACTCCGTGGACGATTTTATATAATTTAGCTGTTATGGTAAACCCAGATTTGTATTATGTTAAAGCTGAGGTTGAAACTGAAAAAGGAAAAGAAGTTTGGATAGTTGCAAAAGATTTGGCGTTTGTTTTCATTACAGGATTATTAGGTTATAAATTTGAAACCTTAGAAACTTTTTTAGGAGAGAAGTTAGAAGGGTTAAGTTATGAGCATCCATTGCATGAAGAATTGAAAAAAGAGTATGCTGATTTGAAAAAAAGGTGTCCTAATGTGCATACAGTTTTATTATCAAAACAATATGTTGATACTTCTGCTGGAAGTGGATTAGTTCATTGTGCTCCTGGTTGTGGGCCTGAAGATTATGAAGTTGGAAGAGCATATAATATTGAAGCGTTTAATTCTTTAGATGAAAAAGGTGTTTTGACTAGTGGAAAATTTAATGGCTGGGTTGCAAAGAAGGATGATAAAAAGTTTATTGAATATTTTAAAAATAATGGTTGTTTGATTACTGAAACTGAAGTTGAGCACGAATATGCACACTGTTGGAGATGTCATAATCCTATTGTATTCAGAACAACTGAACAATGGTTTTTGAAGATTGAAGATTTAATCCCAGAAATTTTAGAGTATAATAAAAAAATAAAATGGGAACCAAAGAGTTCAAAAGATAGTTATGAATCTTGGATTTCAAATTTGAGAGATAATGGAGTTACTAGGCAGAGGTTTTGGGGAACACCAGCACCAATTTGGGAATGTTCATGTGGGTATGTTGAAGTGATTGGTAGTAAGGATGAACTAAAAGAAAAAGCTATTGATGATTTGCCTGATGATTTGCATAAGCCATGGATTGATGAAGTTAAAATTAAATGTTCAAAATGTGGTAAGATTATTGAAAGAATTCTAGATGTATTAGATGTTTGGTTGGATTCAGGGACAGTTTCATGGAATTGTTTGTATTATCCGGACAAAAAGGATTTGTTTGAAAAATATTTTCCTGCGGATTTGATCTTAGAAGCTACTGAGCAAACTAGATTATGGTTTAGTATGTTGCAAATATGTTCTGCAATCATGTTCAAGAAGCCTTGTTATGTAGGAGCTTATAATCATGGGATGATTTTTGATTTTGAGGGCACGAAAATGTCTAAATCATTAGGGAATATTATCTCGCCATATGAAGTTGTGGATAAATTTTCCTCGGATATTTTGAGATATTATATTTGTGAGACTACTGCTGGAGAGAATATTAATTTCAATTGGGAGACTATTAAACAAAAACAAAGAAACTTGATTGTCTTTCAGAATATGGCTAACTATTTATTGCAATTAAAAAATTCTGAAGGTTTAGAAAGTGGAGAACTTGGAATAGAAGAAAAATATATTCTTTCTAGGTTGAATTCTGCTGTTAAGAAGGTTACATTTTTGTTTGAAGCATACAAGTTTGATGAAACTATTACTGAATTAGAAAAATTGTTGTTGGATATTTCTAGAGTTTATATAAAAATGACTCGTGATAAATCTTTAGAGAGTCCTGGAATTGTATATAATACTTTGAAAGATGTGTATGTGAAAGCTATACAAATGTTTGCAACAATTTGTCCTTTGTTTTGTGAAAGTATCTGGCAATCTTTGAGAAGTGTTGATATTGTTTCTGAAGAATCTGTACATTTGACTACTTGGCCAAAGTATGATGAAAAATTAATTAATGAAGAAATTGAAAAAGAATTTGTTGGAGTTATGAAAATTATTGAACTGGGTTTAGGACAAAGAGATAAAGCACAAGTTGGATTGAAATGGCCTTTAGGAAAAGCGGATGTTATTTGTGATGTTAATTTGGATGAAGAAATTGTTGGATTGATTTCAAAACAATTGAATGTTAAAACTATTGATTATAGTCAAGGTAAAGAAATTTCTGTTAAATTGGATTTGACGATGACTAAAGATTTAGAAGAAGAAGGATTTGCTAGAGAGATTATGAGAAAAGTGCAATCAATGAGAAAAGATGCTGGGTTGAATAGGAATGATAGAATTAGGTTGTATTTGAAATTTGAAGTTGATTTAAAACGTTGGAAGAATATGATTGCTGAGAGATGTGGAACTGTAGAAATTAATTTTGGTGCTGAGACTTTAGATAAAGGTTCTTCAGTTGTTGGGGATATTAAAGGAAAGAAATTTATTTTGGGGATTGAGAAAATTAATAAATAAATGAATAATTTTATTTGTTATGAGAAAATTAGGAGTATATTTTTTTGATGGTACAGTAGATGAATTTTACCAAATGTCTAAAAAGACTTTTAATTCTAAATTTGGTCCTGATTGTGTTCAAGCTTTGTGTCCATTGGATGATCATGTTTTGATTGTATCTGGTGATATTGTTAGTGGAAATCATTATTCTTGTGAGTGTTGTGGTACTTTATATGATTCATTAGATAGAAATAGTCTGATTGAAACTGCAAGAAGTAGAGCTGTAGAATTACGAAATACGAATTTAAGATTAATAAGACAAATTGCTAGTCTTAGCCTTAAAGTTGAGTCAAATTTAGAACTTTTTGAAGAGGCATTTAAGAGAGGATTAGTTGATTTAAGTATGTGTAATTATGATTCTTTTAATTCCCTTGAAAAAGTTGTTGGTAATAATGTTTCTTCTGTTTAGTCTCCAATTAGAGACAAGTTGTTTATAAATAGGTTTATAAAGGAATTTTGATTACTAAAAAATGTAAAATAGAGTTTGGAGGATATAATATGGTAGCAAAGAAAGAAATCAAAATCGTAAATATTGTTGCAACTTCTAGTTTAGAAAGACCTATTCCTTTAGTGAAGTTAGCAGAGGCATTACCTAATACTGAATACAATCCAGAACAGTTTCCTGGGCTTGTTATGAGAATTAAAGAACCTAAAACATCTGCGTTGATATTTAGTTCTGGAAAAATAGTTTGTACTGGAGCAAAGTCCATGCAGATTGTTAAAGAATCAATTGATATGATTATTAAAAATGTTGAAAAGATTAAAGTTAAAATTACAGTTCAACCAAAATTTACAGTGCAAAATTTAGTTGCTGCTGGGTCTATTGGTTTAGATTTGAATTTAAACGCTTTAGCTGTTCAATTAACAAACACTGAATATGAACCTGAGCAATTTCCTGGCCTTGTGTATAAACTTCCTGGAACTCGTGCAACATTCTTGTTATTCAGTAACGGAAAAATTGTTTGTACTGGAACTCGATCTGAAAGTAAATTGCATGAAGCTGTTGACCTGTTGATAAAAGAACTTGCTAAGATTGGGTATAAATAAAAATGATTGATAAAATGATTGAAAAATATTTACCTCCTAGTACTTTTGTTGGTATGTCTTTGTTTTTTATTCCTGGTGTAATTAATGAATATTCTAAACCAAATTTAGAGAATATTCTTTTTGGAATAGTTGGTATAGCTTGTTTTGTTGCTGGAACTTATGATATTGTTAGAAAAGTTAGAGATTCCGAATATAAATCTCAGTTTTTTAATAATTAAAGGAGAAATTTGAAGAATGATGCAAAAGATTGATGATAAGATTTTTGGTAGTGATTATGATCATAAGCCTACACTTATGGATTATTTATTTATTGTTGGATTTGGAAGTTTGTTTTTAGCAGTCTATGGTGGAAGTTGTTATGATCATTATAAAAAATCCCAGCCGGAATCTTTTACAGAACATTCTGGTTTAGAAGAAAAATTATTGGAAAAATAAATTTAAAAATTTGGTGATAGGAGTAAAAAATGTATTTGGAAAATAATGTTAAGATGGGATGTGCTCTTTTTGTTATAGCAACTGTTACTGGTGGTATTTATTTTTGGAATAAGCATACTTCAGAAAGAATAAATCAAAGAGTTAATATTTTAGAATTTGGTGAGGCAGGTATTTTTAATCAAAGAAAAGAAGGAGTTCTTCAAACTGAAACTGGAAATGTTAGAATATTTAGATTAAATCCAGATTCTTATTGTGGAGAAGATTTAGAGAAGCTTAATGATAGATTAAAAGATGCTTATGAAAATAGAAAAGTAGTATCTGTTTCAGAATATTGTGTTTTTCCTTTACAACCTTGGAATACAAATTCTGGTTGTTTTGTTTATGAAGTGAAGCCTTTGGATTAATTTTTTTTAATTAATTTTTTTTATTTCACCTTTAATTGCATCAACTTCTATTTTATCACCTGTTTTTATTAATTGGGTTGCAATTTTGGTGCCAACAATACAGGGAATATTAAATTCTCTACTAATTATTGCTGCATGACAAAGAATTCCACCTTCATCTGTAACGATTGCTGATGTTTTTTTGCAATAGGTTATCATTTCCGGCTTGGTCATGTCTGTGACTAGAATTTCACCGTCCTTGATTTTACCGTCCTTGATTTTTGAAAGTTCTTTTTTGAGGTTTTGTTTATTTTGAATTATTACTCTTGCAATTCCGATGACTTTGCCTTGGCACGCTACTGAACCAGTTAGTGTTTTAGTTTTGGGTGAGAATTTGTTCTCAATAATTTTTGAAATTTCTGAATAATCTTTGTTTGTATAGATTTTATATCTATTTTCTTGGACTAAAATACAATAACCTTTTTTTCTGGAATTTAAAATCTCTTTTGAAATTTGTTTTTGGTTTAAAAATAAATCTTTAATTTCATTTAAAGTATAAAAAAATGTATCTTCTATATTGAGATTATTTCTTTTGGCAGTTTCTTTAATTATTTTCCCAATAAGGATTGTAAATAATGGTTTAATTAATCTTCTCATTTCTAGGCGTATTTTTCCAATTTCTTCAAAATCTTTATTGAATTTTGAGAAATTGTTTTCGAACTTTTTAAAATTGTAAGCTTCAGTTTGGGAATATATTTGAAAAAATTCAAGAATTTTGTTCTCGGTTATTTCGAATTCATTAAATAATTCTATATTAGTCAAAATTTTGTAATTCTTTTTAAGTGTGGGTTTGATGAATGCCTGTATTTTGGTAATAATTAATTTTGTCTCTTGAATATATTTATTGAAATTAGATTCTTTGCTAAAATATTCGTATCCTTTTTTAGATCTTATTTTTTCACTCTGATTTATATAATAAAAATTTGAAGTTCCTGCGTTGTATAAAATTAAAGTGTTTTGTATTTCTATTTTATTTGGGTCGGTTAATGTGAATAAAGGAGTATGGGTTTCTCTGGCCCAAAATTGTGCAGTTTCAATTTCTTTTTTCATTTTAGTAATCTCCGTTTATTTTTCGTTATGTTCCAGAGGATATTAAAATGACTCCTATATGCTTGTGCAATTTTTTCATTTTCTATTAAAATTGTTGTGAAGTTCTCATCTGGTGTAACAAGGGCAATTTTATTACCATAGATTATAATCGGGGTGGGGAGTGTGTATTCTTTGGGTAAATAACGAATATGATTCATTTTCCATTGGTCTTTTGTTTTATAATTTGAAATTAATTTTCCAAAAATTTTTTTATGTTCACGTTCTTTTGCCCAATGTTTTGAATATATTGGAAGAATATCTCTGAACTTAAGCTCTCCACCCATTGAGAGAAAATTTTGATTAGTATTGAGAATATCTTGCATTAATGTTTTTACACCCTCTTTTCCGGTTAAAATTTTTGCAATATCCTTTGGTTGTTTTATTTTTTCTGAGTTTTGAATCTCTTCAATAGCTTTAATTATTTTTTTCTTTTCAGTTTCTAATTCTGATTCTTTTTCTGTAAGAATATCTAAAAGTCTTGAAGGATCTTCTGCAATGAAATAACGCTTTTTGTTTATTGTTATGTAACTGACTAAGCCTTTTTTGATTAAACGATTAAGAACATCATAAGCTGTAGCTCGATGCAGCTGGAGTTCTTTGATTATTATTCCTGGTGTGGATTTACCTAAACGTCTAAGAATGAGATAGGTTTTGTATTCTAATTTAGTTAAGCCTAATTTAGTTAAATCTAGCATAGTTTTTGAGTAATTTCTTTATATATAAATGTTGTCATGTTGGTGGACTACACTTATTTATATCTTTATTTTAGGTCGTTGGATTAAGGCTTAGAATGGGACAGGAGAAAAGAAATGAGTGAAAGAGAACTTTGTTTTGATTTGGACGGAACATTAGTTTTTACTAATAAAGCTTATATAAGAGATGTATTAAATAGAGTGTTTTCTGAGAAAGGTTTACAAGCACCTAATGAGATGTTTATGAGCCTTTTTTTGACTGAAGATAGAAAAGACTTAGTTGAAAGGGAATTAATTAGACAAGAATCACAAATTAAACCTTGGGAGATTTTAAAACCTTATAATATTAGATTTCAAGAAAAATTTATTTCTGAAACTTTTGCATATGAAGATGCTGCAGAAACTTTAGCTAGGCTCCCAAAAGTATCTATTGTTACAAATTTAGCTTTAAATTTAGCTTTAGAAATATTAAATAGAACTGGACTTGAAAGGTATGTTCCTAATAGGGTTTTATCTAATGATGGTATAAGGCTTTCAAAAGGTGAGGTATTGAAAAACTATTTTGGAAAAAGAACTAATGGAAATGCTTATGTTGGTGATTTATTTAGTGATCTCGATGCTGCAAGAGATGCAAATCTGCAAGGAATTTTAATAACTAGAACGGGTGAATTTAGAAATCCTGTTGATGCTCGTGAAATACGAACTTTGACTGAATTACTATCCTAATGATAGAATTAATGAAGTGTACTTATTTAATGGATGTGAAGAAGATTGAAAAAGAATTAGACAACCTTTGGAATGGTTATCAATCTATTCTTATCAATCCTTCTTGGGAAGAGTTGAATAGAGCTAGGGCTATATTATATTTAACTGGACAAATTTATTGCGAAAAGATTGCTCCAGAAGCAATAGAAAGAAGACTTTCACATTTGAAACAGCCTTTAACTTTAACTGAGTTCTTTTTGCTTATTGATTCTAATTCCGAGAAACTAGTGGAATTAAGGAAAGATAGTGTTTTCAAGCAATTGGAGGCATTTTATATTATTATTAAAAAATATAAAAATAAAAATGCTGGTGGAAAATATTATTTAGATGAAGAAAAATTTATTGAAATTTACAATAAGCATACTCCTACAGGTTTAGAAAAAACTAGCTATAAAGGTATAATTGAGTTAAAGAAAGATGAGGTTTAGAAACCTTTTTTAATTTGATTTAACTTTGTTTAATTATGATATCTTTAAAGAAATTTGATAAGGTTTTTTTTAATTCTTTAATTGATAAAGAAAAAATCTTGTTAGGTGAGAATTTTTTTACTGTATTTGAGAATAAAACTAAAGTTGGTATTGTAGGTGTAGTTGAACCAAACTTTTTGCAAATTATTATTAAAAAAGAGTTTAGAAGTAAAGGGCTATTTGAAATAATTGTTAATTTGATTATGGAAAAAATGAATCTTAATTGTTTGAGTGCGACTATTGATAAGGATAATATAGCTTCTTTGAAAGCTTGTAAAAAGGCAGGGTTTAAAGTTCTTTCAAAAGCTAAATTGGATTTGTTAAGAAAAAAAGGGTTTCTAAAGGAAAATCAAGTTAGGATGATTAAAAATATTTCGGAAAAACAACACAAATCTTTATATTCAATAATTCTATTCCTGGGCTTATGACCATTGATGCAGCTGATCAAATAGAAAAATTTCAGGAATTTGTCGAACAGAGTTATCAGAAGCAATTGCATGAAAATCTGTCTAAAGGGCTTAATTTTTTGGTTTTAGATTTTTTTGAGTTGACGAAATTTGATCCTAAATTAGCTGACCAGTTGTTAGAGGAGCCAGAAGAGACTTTGAAGGCTGCTGAGATGGCTTTAGAGCAGTTTGATGTTAAGAAAGGGTTTAGAGTGAGGTTTAAAGGGTTGCCTAAGTCTCAGGAAATTTATATTAAAAATTTGAGAAGTAAGCATCTGAATAAGTTTATTGCAATGGAAGGAATCATTAGGCAGAGTTCTGAAGTTCGACCGCAAGCAGTAAGTGCGAAATTTGAGTGTCCATCATGTGGGAATACAATTACAATGCCACAGGTTGATTCAAATTTTAGAGAACCTTCAAGATGTTCTTGTGGAAGGAAAGGAAAGTTTAGATTATTATCCAAAGAATTAGTAGATGTTCAAAGAATTGTTATTGAAGAGTCTCCAGAAAATTTAGAGGGTGGGGCACAACCTAAAAGAATGCAGATATTTTTAAGAGAAGATTTAGTTGAACCAAAAATGGAGAAGCGAACGACACCAGGGACTAGGATAATTGTTAATGGATTGATGTTTGAAATTCCTGTGCCAACTAAAACTGGTGGGACTTCAACAAGATTTGATTTAGGAGTTAATGGGAATTTTGTTGAGCCTGTTGAGGAAGATTATACTGAAATTAATATTACTCCTGAGGATGAAGTTGAAATTAAAAAGTTGGCTAAAGATAAAAATATTTATAAGAGATTAGTTGCAAGTATTTCTCCGTCGATTTATGGGCATGATAAAATTAAAGAAGCTATTCTTTTACAGTTATTTGGTGGAATTAGAAAGACTAAAGCAGATCAGACTATTGTTAGAGGAGATTTGCATGTATTGTTAGTTGGTGATCCAGGATGTATTGTTGGGGATTCGCAAGTTGCAACTTCTAATTTTGGAATGAAGAAGATTGAAGATTTAGGGAAGAAGCATTTAGAAAAAATTAATGTTAAATTGGCTTGTGTGAATGAGAAAGGATTTGATTATGCAAAAAAGTTTCATAAATATGAGCAAAAATTGGTTTTGAAAGTTGTTACTGAAACTGGAAAGCAATTGATATGTACTTTGGATCATCCATTGTTGAGCAAGGAAGGGTGGAAGAGAGCGGATTGTTTTACTTTAAGAGAAGAATTGCGTGTTATGCCTGAAATTAAAAATAATGTTAAGGATTATGTGAAAACTAATTTTAGTTTTGTAAAAAAAAGTAGTGGGCTTTTGAAAGATGTTAAATTACCTAAAGAGGTTACTCCTGAACTTGCAGGATTGTATGGATATATTATTGGTGATGGTAATGTGCATCCTAATGGATATAGGATTACTTGTTATGTTAGTGATGCAGAAAAAGAATTAATTATACCAATTACAAATCTATGGAAAACTTGTTTTGAAATAGAGCCTTATTTTTCTTCAAGAGATCCTAAGATTAGTATGATTCAAAATGTTGATGGAAGTACAAGGCAAATTATTTCTACTCAACAAGTTCATTTAATTGAAGCTAATAGTAAACATATTGCTCAATCTTTAAGTTTTCTTTCTGAAAAAAAAGTACCACAAAGTATTTTTCAAAGTCCTAAATCTGTTGTTGCATCGTTTTTGAAATGGTTATTTGAAGCTGATGGTTGTGCATTTGGTAATGGCAGAGGAAGAACTTCTATTCAATTGAAATCAAGATATAGTGAATTGCTTAGAGATGTTCAATTATTGCTTTTATATTTTGGGATACAATCTAGAATAGTTGAAGATAATTTATGTATACGCAGAGCTTTTGATATGAATTTATTTATCGAGAATATTGGATTTGTTTCTGAAAAAAAGAATAATGCTTTATTGAAAGTTAAAGAAGTAATTAATCAAAGAGAAAGAAAAAGGAAAGGTTATCAAGAATGGGAGAAAATTGTTTCAATTGATTTTGCTGGAGTAAAAGATGTTTATGATTTTGAAGTCCCTGAAAGTCATATGTTTATTGCAAATGGGATTGTTTCACATAATTGTGGAAAAAGTCAGATGTTAACCTTTGTAGAAAAGACTGCTCCGAAAGCGAGGTATGTTGCAGGACGATCTGCGTCAGGAGCTGGATTGTGTGTGAGTCCGAATAGTTTTGTATTAACTAATCCTGGTGGGATGCCTAAAATACAAGATTTAGTTGAACAAAGATTAGTGAATAATATTGAATTTAAACCGGGAGTTTGGAAAGAAGAAAATATTTCAGATGTGAAAATACAAAGTATGTCTAATAAATTAAAAATTCATTCTAAAAAACCTAATGCTCTTTGGAAACTTGAGGCTCCAAGAAAAATGTTTAAGATTACTCTTTCAAGTGGCAAGCAAATAGAATTAACTGGGAATACAAGTCTTTTTTTTATTGAAGAGGGGTTTACTTATTGGAGGAAGAGTAATGAGTTAAAGGTTGGAGAATATGTTGCTACTCCTAGAACTTTAATTGGTGGTGTTATAGATAAAAAATATATACTTGATTTTGTTAATTCTAATCCTGTTGTTCATAATGTTAAACCTTTTGTTAAGGAAATTGCTAATTTGTTAGTTAAGAAATATGGTTCTTTACGAAAAGCTTGCAAAGATTTGAAAATTTCTGAAAATCAATTATATCATCATTGGGTTAATGATTTTGCAAGAGGAAATATAAAGTTAAGGGATTTGATTAAAATTTCTAATGTTGTAGGATTAGATTATCATGATAAAGTGGTTAAGGTTAGTTTATATAATGGAAAAAATCATAGTCTTCCATTAGTTTTGAATGATGAAGTTTTGTATCTTGCAGGGTTAGTTGCAGGTGATGGTCATATTAGAAAGAGTAATTCTACTTATGAAATTGGTTTTTCAAATTCGTTGGAGGATTTACATTCTGAATTCCAAAAAATCTTAACGAATCAATTTAGATTACATTATTATTCTACTGAAGGAAATAAAATGAGACCTAAACAAACAAGGTGTTCTTCAAAGATTCTTGGAGAAGTTCTTTTTGGATTAGGGTTAGTTTTGTCTCCGAAATCTAATAAAATTTATTTATCTGAAGATTTGTTGCATATGAAAAATAATCTTTTGGCTCATTATATTGCTGGATTATATGATACAGATGGCTCAGTTTATGTTAGAAAAAAAGGAGAAGGCTCTTCTTGTATTGATTTGACAACTTGTTCTGAAAAACTTGCAAGACAGCTTCAGAGTGTTTTGTTGAGATATAATATTCATGTTTCTTTGAGGATTAGAAATCCTTCTGTAAATTCTAAAATTATAGGAAAACATAAAAAATATATTTTAGAAATAAGAAGTTTAGATGAATTTAAAAAATTTTATGAGTTTATTCCTTTGAGGAATCAGAATAAGAAAAAAAAATTAGAAGAACTTTTGAAAATTAAAACAAAGAGTGATACAAATATTGATATTGTTCCAGGAATTTCTGTTCGATTAAAAAGTTTGCTCCAAAAGAATAATTATTCATTAAGAAAGTTTGGTTGGCATAAAAACTTTTCTAGAGAAGGTTTACTGAAAATTCTTGATAAAGTTAAAGGTTCTGATTTTAAAGAAATTAAAGTTCTTGCTAAGAGTGATATCTTTTGGGAGAAGATAGTTAATATTGAAATGATTGATACACCTTATGATTATGTTTATGATTTAACCATTGATGATTCACATAATTTTGTTGTTGATGGAGTTCTTGTACATAATACTTGTTCTGTTGTTAAAGATGAATTTCTTAGAGGGTGGGCATTAGAAGCAGGTGCGATGGTTTTAGCAGACAAAGGAATTTTAGTTCTTGATGAAATGGATAAAATTTCTAAAGAAGATACTTCAGCGCTGCATGAGGCTATTTTGATCCATTTACACCGATTCCGAATCAGATTGATTTGCCTCCTGCGTTGATTAATAGATTTGATTTAATTTTTGTAATGAGAGATTTACCAAATAGAGAAATGGATGCAAACATTGCGTCAAAAGTTTTGGAATCGCATGCTTACAAAGATTTGCCGCCAGAAATTGATGGGAAAATATTAAGAAAATATATTGCATATACTAGACAGAAAATTTTTCCTAAATTAACTGAGGAAGCTATTGAAACAATTAAGAATTTTTATGTTAGTTTACGTGCAACTGGTACTGAAGGAGATTCTTCTATTAAACCAATTCCTATTTCTGCGAGACAGTTAGAAGCAGTAGTTAGATTAGCTGAAGCTTCTGCTAAAATTAAATTGAAACAGACTGTTGATCAAGATGATGCTTTACGTGCAATTGCGTTATTAAGAGGATGTATGAATGATATTGGTATTGATCCTGAGACTGGAAAAATTGATATTGATCGGATGACAACAGGAATTAGTGCTTCTTCCAGAGGAAGGATTTTAGATGTAAGAGATATTTTGTATCAGTTATCCGAAGAGAAAATGGGTGGGCCAATTAGTATAGAAGAAGATTTGAAACCAAAAGTTTTTGAGAAAGGTATTACAGAAAGAAAACTTGAGGAAGTTGTTGATGCTTTGAAAAAGAATGGAGATTTCTTTGAACCTAAAAAAGGTTGGTTACAAAAAATTTAGATAAATTATTTAAGCTTTGATTTTATTTAATTAGGATGGTTTTTCTTGTTAAGTATAAA
>JAGWAA010000059.1 GCA_018302165.1 Candidatus Woesearchaeota archaeon | reverse complement strand
CACTGAATCCCTTTTCATTCTAATATTATAATGGGATAATATATATAATGTTTTCTACAATAATTTCAAATGGGAAGTAATTCTATCAATCTTTGTTTCCTCATCAGGGCCAATTGCTAAACATGTTGTAGTTGGCTTTTCAAAGACAGTTTTACCAGCATCTGTAATCAATGAAGTTTTTAATTTAAGGGCATCTGCATTCTTTTTCAAACTAATTAGTTCTTTTAAGTCTGCAACTTTTAATACAACTTTTTTCATACCCTCCGAAGACCATTCATCCAATTTGTCTTTTGAAGTTTTTAGAACAGCATCAACAGATGCATGGCAACATTGCGTTGCTAACTTTCCTTTGAGCAATAACATTCGTTTTAGTTTTAATGTGTTCTAGTCTTGCAAGTGCAGGATTTTTTAGTGATAGTTTAAGGTTTATTTATACAGGGAATTTAATTACTGGGGATACTGTTGCAGAGGCTGGAATTCAAGAAGGTGAAGAAGGAGTTTCTGAGCCTGCACCGGAACCAGCACCAGAGCCTGCTCCAGAACCTGAACCGGAACCAGTTACAGAAGAACCAAGTTCTGAGCCAGTTACAGAAGAACCAACTTATCAAGATCAGCCTAAAGAAGGATGCTGGGTTGGGGATGAACAAGTACCTTGTCCAGGAGAAGATCAACAGCAGTATAATAATCAACCACAAAATAATTATCAACCACAACCTTACCAAGGTCAACAAGGATACAGAGCACCAGAACAAAATCAATACAAACAAACTACTTGTGGAGATGGAGTTTGTGAAGGCGATGAAAAATATGGTTGCCAAGATGATTGTGGATTCACTTCTGAAAATCCAATGAACCAATTTAATGGAGATTATCAAAAAGAATTATATGGTGAAGGATGGTGTGCAGGAGGACAATGTTGTCCAGATGGAATTTGTGATGATTTTGAACAAAAGATGGGAGCATGTTCAATTGATTGTTCAGGAACAAGTAGTGGAGGAAGTGGACAATATGGTCAACAATATGGAGCACCAGAACAAAATACATATGTTATGAAAGAAGAAATTGATGCAACTGAAGCTTTGACATTAGTATTAAAGTTAGAAGAAATTAGAATGAGACTTGGAGCTGATGGAGGATTATATGAACAAATTAAGAGCCTTAATGAATATTGTGAAAGTAAAGGGACAGAAGATTGTTCACGTTATGAGAATGCTTTGTCTATGATGACAGAAACTTCCGTAAGTCTTGAAACTTTAATGAGTGATTTGAAATCATCTATTGAAGCTAACGGAAAATTAACTCAAGAAGATTTAATGAAACTAAAAAACAATATTAATAATATTGTAGATAATGGATATGTGGATTATCAGGGATCATATGATGATAGTTATGTAGCAGAATGTGGAAATGGACTTTGTGAACCAGACTATGGTGAAGATTCTTCCAATTGTCCTAATGATTGTATGGGTGATAGTGGAACTGATTATGTAGAAGAAACGACTACTGAAGAAACAGTAGAAGAAACTGAAACGACTACTGAAGAAACAGTAGAAGAAACTGAAACAACAACTGAAGAAACAGTAGAAGAAACTGAAACAACAACTGAAGAAACAGTAGAAGAAGTTGTAGTATAAAGGAGGAAAAAGAATGAAGAAAATAATTGCAATACTTTGTATATTTTGTTTGTTGTTTGTAATTACAGGATGTGGAACAACAATTCAAAATGACGAAGAAGCCGCAGAAGAAATTAGTGGTGTAAATGAAGAAATATCTGAGATTAGTAGTGACCTACAAGAAATAAATGAAGGCATTTCAGAAGGTTCTTCTTAATTTTTTATTTTTTTAATTTACTTTGTGTGTATTTCTACTATATCTTCATCCATTAATTCATGTTCTAAACCAACTTTTTGGCCATCATGCTTTGCAGATTTTCCCCAAATTCTTGCAAAACTAAATCTTTTAATGAAATCTTTGTGAATAACTTTTGCTAAAGTTGCAACCTCATCACCATCATGCAATGCAACAGGAGGCCAATCATGTTTCTTACCTGGGGATTTTGTATAAACACGGATTAATTTTAATGTTTGGAATATCTCATCCTTTAATTTTTCTATATTTGTTTTTGTTTTTGTGGAAATACCATTTCCTTTAATATCAGATTTTGTTTTGATAATTAATAAAGGCAAGTAAACTATTGATTCATTTAATACATCAGCCAAGTCTTCTAAAGTTATTGATTCAAAAGCTGTGATAACAGCATTATGATAACCATGAGTGATTAACATTTTTGTGGAATCACTTAAATCAAATTTGAAATATTTTGCACCCATATATTCAATACCACCAGTACCTTGACGTTTGATGAAAACCTTAGGGCGTTTTGCGTTTAGTTTTATTTGTGCTTTTTCAAACTCTGATTGGAGTAATTCGATTTGTTCTGTTTCATTCACTGTTGAGTCTATCAAAAAAATAACCAAATCTGTACCACGGACCATACTGAAAAAAGTTGGATATTCACCTTTGTATGCACAGCCTTCAAAGATTGCAGGAAGTTCTATTAATTGAATTAGTACTCCATGATAATCCAAGATTCCATGCTCAGGTCTTGTAGTTGTGAATTTGTATTCTGCAATTAAGGGTTTTGCATTAGTTAATGTTGCTAATAAACTGGATTTGCCTGCATTAGTTATAGAAGCAAATACTACTTGTGCAGCACCTTCTTTTTTGATTGTGAAAGTTGCTTTAGAACTGCTTTTTGCTTGACGATTTTTTTCTAGTTGTTCTCTTAATTTAGAAATCTTTGATTTTATTTCTGCACGAAGGTTTTCTGCGCCCTTATGTGAAGGGGCTACAGAAAGCATTCCTTCTAAAGCAATAAGTTTCTCTTGAATAGTTGAAGCTTTGTTATATTTCTCTTCAGCTTTGAAATAATCTGGATGTGCGTTAATTGGCATAAAATAAAGATAAAATAAGATTTTTTAAATGTTTTCAAAGATTAAATCTATAGTCCCAGTTGGTTTTCTCAATAATCCGCCAATTTTTGGGGTTAAATTTAATCCTGCATTGGATAAACCAGGGGTGGATAAAACGAATTCATGATCAACTGAAGAATATTTTAAAATGCCTGAACCTAAAATTTGCTCTCCAAGAGACACTTCATAACGTTCGCCTAACCTTGCTATAGGAATTAATTCTTCAATAAGTTCTTCACCTGAATAAACTTTTACTTTGAATCTTCCTGTTTCTATTCCACGAGGAACTACATTTATATCTGTTAATTTAAAACCATTTTCTAAAGTTTCATAAGCCATTTTTATCTCCTAGCAAATAATTTGCTGCTGCTAATTCAAGTCTTAATTGTGTTGATTCTGCTCTTTCTGATGAAGCTTCACTAATTCTATTTGCTAAATCATATTTAGAGGCATTATCGAATGAACCAGCAATTTCTTGGAATAAAGTCTTAGCTTTTAAACCTTTCACATTTAAAAAATAAGCTTCAAAATCCTTAGTATTAACAGAAGCACCTTTCTGACGCTGAATTAATAATTTTAGAGCATCTTTTTCTTCTAAAATTGCATCCAATGTAGAAGGGATATCTGCTTCGTCCCATCTATGAATTACTCTGTGTGAGAATAGATTAGGGTTATGAAAATTTAACCAATTCTTTCCATCAGTAACTGAGTAACCAATCCTAATTGCAGTTTGACCGTTTCCACCATATAATCCAAATTCTCCTGAATCAAAAGATAAATGAAGTTCTGTTTCACTATCAATACTTTCTAGTGGATATGTTACGATAAAACGATCCTTAGTTTTTGCAAGCCTAGTTCTTGAAGGAACTTTTACTCTACTTTGAATCTCTGAATCCAAATCACTAATTCTTAATTCTTGAAACTTATCTGTAACTAATCCAAACCATTGAACAGAAGAATCATAACCTATCTTTCCTCTAAGGAACAATTCTTTGTTATCAACAGCTTCTTGCAAACAATCATATTTGCAAGTTCTTTTACTTAAAGTTCTATCAAATTTTTCAGGTAACAGAATATCTCCTATCATTATTCTTGAACCCGCATAACTTATGTCTCCCTCCAATTGATGTACAATTGCAGTTTTTCTTGGGATGTACCCTATTTCTTCTATCATTTTTTTATCTCCTAAATTTCTATATAATTGATTTAGAAAAAAAGTATATAACAAAGTGTGGGTATATTCATCACCACAAGGTATATAAGTAAAAAATCTATTTGGAATTTATGTTTGAAGAATTAACAAATGTAGGGTTAACAGAGTCTGAAATTAAAATTTATTTGATGTTGTTAGATATTAAAAGAGCACAAGTAGGAGTATTATCTAGAAAGACAGGATTGCATAGAAGAAGTATTTATGATGTATTAGATAGATTAATCGAAAAAGGATTAGTTAGTTATATACAAGAAAATGGAAAAAGATATTATATTGCTGAGGATCCAAAAAAAATTCAAGATATAATCGAGAATAAAAGAGAATCAATTAGTTTAATCTTGCCACAATTAATTGGGAAATATAATTTGAAAAAAGAAAAGCAAGAGACTTTGTTTTATAGAGGCCGAGAAGGAATAAAATCTATCTTTGAGGATCAAATAAGAACAAAAGAAGATGTTTATATTATTGGGGCTTCAAGGAATGCAAAAGAGATTATGAGCTATTATCTAAAACATTATACAAAAAAGAGAATTGAAGAAAATGTTAAATTGTATGCTATATATTCCGGAGAGAGAAAAAAAGCACCACCATTTGCTAAAGTGAAGTATTTAAATAAAGAGTTCGAAACAATTGTGTCAACAAATATTTATGGAAATAAAGTGGCGATTATTATTTGGCTAGAACATGATCCAGTAGCAATCGTTATACAACAACCAGATGTGGTCAAGACTTATAAAAATTATTTTAACCTATTATGGAAAATTGCAAAGAAGTAAAGATATTTAAACAAAAAAGGATGTATTTGAAGCATGGCAATTGAGTATCCGACTATAATTACGAACATTGTTGCGGGTTTATTAGTCGTTGGATTTGGGATTATAATTGGGAATATATTCAAGGTAGTTATTAAAAAAATTATTCGTAGTTTTGAATTAGAAAGGTTATTAGGAGAAATTGGAATTAGATTTCCATTAGAAGAGTTTGCAGGTTCATTGATTCAATACGGATTATATTTGGCTGGATTAATTTTAGGATTGACATTTTTAGGATTGGAAAAGATTGTTTTGATAGTAATACTAACTGGGTTGTTTATTTTGTTAGCAATATTTATTTTGTTATCCATAAAAGATTTTATACCTAACTTTTTTGCAGGGATTATTATTGCATTAAAGAAGCGATTCAAGGAAGGGGATAATATTGAGATGAATACCATTGAAGGAAAGATTGTTCATATAGGATTATCTGAGATGCAAGTCAAAACTAAAGATGGGGATTTGGTTATTATTCCAAATGTATTAGTTTCTAGAAATGTTATGATTAAGAAAAAGAAGAGTTAAAGTCTAAACTTTTCGTTATTGACATAATGACCTAAGTTTATTCTTATACCACGAATATGGTGCAATGCATTTGAAGAATCATTTGGATTGATAAAATATATAGCTTCCTCAGGTTCCATA
>JAGWAA010000058.1 GCA_018302165.1 Candidatus Woesearchaeota archaeon | reverse complement strand
AATGGAGACTAATGAAATTGATTCAAAAAAAATTGGAGAAGAAGTAATGAATCAGTTGAAGAAAGTGGATAAGGTCTCATACATTAGATTTGCATCAGTATATAGGGAGTTTACTGATGTAGATGAATTCAAACTTGAAGTTGAAAAATTGTTGAAAAAAGATAAAGGAGAGGGGAAATGACAGAAAATTATAAAGGATTATTATTTGAAAGAAGATTTGCAACAACAGACGATATAAAATTACAATATAAACCAGAATTTAGGGATGCAAATATTAAAGATCAGGATGGAAACCCTTTGACAGTTTCTTCACTTGAAGTACCAAAATCTTGGTCTCAACATGCATTAAATATTACAGCAACCCATTATCTAAGAAAAGCTGATGTTCCAGAAACTGGCAGTGAAAAAAGTGTTTATCAAATGGTAGATAGAATTTCTAGAACTATTAAAGAATGGGGAGTTCAACAAGGTTATTTTGATGAAACTAATGGGGTAACTTTTCAAAAAGAATTAAATGCAGTATTATTAGGCCAAGGTGCTTCATTCAATTCACCAGTATATTATAATGTGGGATTAGAAGCAAGATATGGAATTGATCATGATGATAAAGGATTATGGGGAATTGTTGAGGGTAAAGCACAATCCACAGGTAGAGCTTATAAAAATCCGTTAGTCTCTGCATGTTATATCTATAATCCAAATGATTCTTTAGAAGGATTAGTTAATATTATGGCAGTAGATAGTACCACTATTTTCAAATATGGTGCAGGGATTGGTTGTGCTTGGGATAATGTTAGAGAAGTTGGAGCCCCAATAAAAGGAGGGGGATATGCTTCTGGACCATTATCTTTTATGAGTGGACAAAATGCAATTGCTGGAGGAATTAAATCTGGTGGAAGAACTAGAAGAGCAGCAATTATGACTATTTTAGGAGTTGAGCATCCAGACATTCAGGATTTTGTGGTTGCAAAAGCTGTATCAGAAATGAAAATGGGCGCATTGATTGATGCAGGTTCAACAGGCCATTGGGAAGGACATACAGTCCAAGATTCACCATTACAAAATATTAATATGTCCGTAGGGCTGACAGGGGAATTTTTTGACGCAAAAGATAGAGGAGAAAAAATTAAATTAAGAAGTGTTGTCGATAGAGAAAAGATTGTAAAAGAAATAGATCCAAATGATCTTTTAGATTTGATAGCATATTGTGCATGGGAATGTGGAGATCCCGGAGTTCAATATAGAGACAATATTAATGCTATGAATACTTGTGCAAATGATGGATTAATAATTGGATCAAATCCTTGTAGTGAGTTTTTGTTTCAAAATGAATCTGCATGTAACTTAGCATCTTTGAATTTATTAAAATTCGTTGATTCTGAGGGGCATTTTGATGTAAATGGTTTTAGAGCTGCAGTTAGAGTTATGCATACAGCACAAGAAATACTTGTTTCAAAAGCAGGATATCCAACTGAAAACATTGCTAATAATAGTCATAATTATAGACCATTAGGTTTAGGTTATGCAAATTTAGGAGCTTTAGTAATGACTTTAGGATTACCTTATGATAGTGATGAAGCAAGAAATTTAGCAGCAGGAATAACATCTTTAATGTCTAGCGAAGCTTATTTACAATCAACAAAAATTGCAGAAATTGTTGGTAAATTTGGAAATTATGAAAGAAATAGAGCTTCTGTTAAAGAAGTTTTAGGAAAACATAGGGCTTCTTCAAAAAGATTAAGAGCAGGAAATGGTTTAGAAGAAATTGTTAGAGCTGCAAATCAAAATTGGGATGCAGTTTTAGATAGAGTTGATAAAACTGGCGTTAGAAATGCGCAAGTAACACTATTAGCACCTACTGGAACAACAGCGTTTATGATGGATTGTGATACTCTAGGTGTTGAACCAGACATTTCATTAGTGAAATATAAAGTTCTTTCTGGAAAACAAGGAACAATGAAAATTGTAAATCAATCAGTCCCAAGAGCATTAAGTAGATTAGGATATAATTCAGGAGAGATTGATGAAATTAAAGATTACATTGCTGAGCATGGAAACCTTGAAGGATGTAAGGTTGTAAGAAGAGAGGATATGCCTGTATTTGATTGTTCAATTAGTAGTGGTAGAAGGACTATTTCACCAGAAGGACATTTGATGATGATGGCTGCAGTTCAACCATTTTTATCCGGAGGAATTTCTAAGACTGTAAATCTACCTAATGATACAAGACCAGATGAAATTAGAAGATTGTACGAAATGGGGCATGATTTAGGGCTTAAGGCTTTAGCAATCTTTAGAGATGGATGTAAAGTTGCTCAACCAATAAATGTTCAAGGAAATGGTGGTGTAAATGAATTAGGGAGAGGAGAAAAACACAAACCAGCCGCAAAAAGACAATCTACAACATTTGAATATATGGTTGCAGGGAATCAATTATTTTTTACCGTAGGATTATATGATAATGGAGAACCAGCAGAAATATTTGTGAATGTTATGGATAGGGGCACTGAAATGGATAGTGCATATAATACTATTGCAAGAATGGGATCAAATATGTTACAAGGTGGCCAACCATTAAATAGTGTAATCAGAATTTTTGAAAGCAGTGGGAGATCACATGATTATGGAGGTTTTACAAATCATCCTTTCATAAAAAGTGCTGGAGGGATACTTCCTTTTATTGGACAAGTTCTAAAAGCAGAATTTTTGGGAGACATTAGTTTTGTACCCCCAGAATTGAGACCATTACCAGAAGAATTAGCAGTTTATAAAAGACAACCAGTATTGCATTTAATCCCAGAAATTGGTGGAAGAAAAGTTTATCCTGGAAGCCCTTCTTTAGAAGAAACAATAAAAAGAATCTCTGGGACAAATTATTGGAAAGATGAAGGAGAGACAACCTTTGAAACACTTGAGAAAATAAAAAAAGCACGAAAAGAAAGAACACAGAAAAATAGTGAACAAGAACAAAAAGGAAGAATGACTGGAAGAACTTGTTCTTGTGGAAGTCCATTAATCCAAAATGGTTCTTGTACAATTTGTTCAAATCCAACGTGTAATAAAAGAGAAGGTGGTTGCGGAGCTTAAATTTTTTTAATTTTGAAATAATTCTTCAAGAGTTTTATGAGGTTGTATAATTCTTAATTTAGTAGATTCTAAGACAGTCAAACCACAATTAGAATAAGCCCTCAAATTAAAATCTGGAAAAAAAAGATTATGGACTGCAGTAAGAATATTTCCATGAGAAACAACAATAAAAGGGTGATCAATAGGTTTTTTAGTCAAATAGGATTCTAAAAGATCAGAAAATTTTATTGCATCATATATATTGGGATTATCTTGTTCACAGAGAAAATCTTGTTCAGAATCAATATGAATATCATAAGGATTTATGCCCATAGCAAATGCAATCATATATGCTGTTTGTACTGCACGTGGTGAAGGCGAAGTAACAAAAGAAGGATTAATAGACCTAAGTATTCGACCTAAAGATTTAGCTTGTAATTTTCCCTTTGGGGTTATATTATTTTGCATCTCTTCAATTACATCAGTAGATAAATCTGGAGGAAAAATTAAACCGGATAAATTTTCATATCTCTCTTTTAATTCAGGCGTAGGATTTTTAAATAAAGATTTAAAATCTTGTCTAGATGCATTTCTTCCAAGCGCATAATAAGCTGCTTCATATAAAACATTTTTTTCTATTTCTGCATGTCTGACTAAATAAACTTTCATAATAAATAGAGTTTAGAGATTATTTATAAAGTTAATGTTCTATTGAATTTAATAAAAACTAAGGTTTATCCTCGATAAAATAAGGTAGAAACATTTAAATAGTGACAAACTCTAAAATTCTTTGTGACTGTAATTACTAAGCTTGAGGCTAGAGGATTTAAATCGTTTGCAAAGAAGACAGAGATAGATTTACTTCCAGGTTTTAATTGCGTGCTGGGTCCGAACGGAAATGGAAAAAGCAATATAGTCGATGCAATCTGTTTTGTTCTCGGAAAAAGTTCTGCAAGAGGATTAAGAGCGGAAAAATCTGCGAATTTAATTTATAATGGTGGAAAAAATGGAAAACCTTCTCCAGAAGCTGAAGTTTCAATTTCTCCAGAAGCTGAAGTTTCAATAACTTTTGATAATAGTAAAAAAGTTTTTCCAATTGAAGGAAAAGAAGTAAAGGTAACAAGAATTGTTAAACAAACTGGGAATAGTATCTACAAAGTTAATGATAAAGTTATGACCCGACAACAAGTAGTTGATGTTCTAGATACCGCAAGAATTGATCCAGATGGGCACAACATAGTACTGCAAGGAGATATTGTGCATTTTATGGATATGAAGCCTATTGAAAGAAGAGAAATTATCGAGGAAATCTCTGGTATTTCTATCTTTGAAGAAAAGAAAGGCAAGGCCATGAATGATTTGAATAAAGTGCAGGAAAGATTAAATGAAGCTGAAATTATTTTAACAGAAAGAGAAAAAACTCTGAAGGATTTAAAAAAAGATAGAGATCAAGCTTTGGAATATAAGGAATTAGAAAAAAATATTGAAAGAAACAAAGCAACTAAAATAAATCTTATTCTAAAACAAAAAGAAGAGGAACTAGAAAAACAAGAGAATAGATTTAAGGAATATGAAAAAGATATTCAAAAATTACAAGAGGAAATTGGATCATTAAAAGAAGAAATTCAAAATAAGAAAAAAGAGATTGAAATTATTAATACTGAACTAACTGAAAAAGGGGATAAAAGACAAAGAGAACTAGGAAAAGAAATAGATGATTTGAAGACAACAGTTATCAAAGGAAGTTCTAGGAAAGATGTTTGTGATAATGAATTAAAAAAATTAAAAGATAGAAAAATAAGTCTTGAAGAGAGTATTAAAGAGTATGAAAAAAAAGTAGTGGATTTGAAAGCAAAACAATCAAAACTGAATAGAGACAATGAGGGAATAAAAATAAACGAAGAAAATCTTGTAAAGAAAATAGAATTTTTTAAGAAGAAGCATGGGATTACAAATCATGAAGAAATTTCTAAATTAATAGAACAACTGGATGATAAAATTGAAAATAAGCAAAAAGAATTGTTAGGTATTGAAGAGAATAAACAAAATGAGCTTAGAAAGAAAGATAGATTAGAATATGAAATTAAAAATTTAGATGAAAGAATTACAAAAATTAAAGGATTAAAAAAAGAGGATGAAGAAAAATTACTGAAGTTAAAAAATAACAGAGAAGAATTTAAGCAAGTTATTAAAAAATTATCAGATGCTTTGAATAGTAGTAGTGTTTATGCTTCGCAATTAAGCACATCTAGAAAAAATCTGATGGATTCCCAAGAAGAGTATGCAAGATTAAGAACAAAAAATATTGGGATAAAAGAGTTTTCTTCAGGGGATGTTGCAATTAAGAGAATTATTGAACAAAATGTACCTGGGGTTTATGGAACTGTTTCAGATTTGGGGCAAGTTCCAGGAAAATATTCTATGGCTATGGAAGTTGCAGCAGGACAAAGATTGAAAAGTATTGTTGTTTCCACAGACGCAGTTGCTGCAAAATGTATTCAATTTTTGAAAGAAAAAAAATTAGGAGTTGTTACATTTTTACCATTAAATAAATTGCAAGAAAGGAATATTTCTGAAGAAGAAAAGAAACTTGCTAAAGCAGAAGGAGTGCAGGGTTTAGCTATGGATTTAGTAAAACATGAATCTAAATTCTCAACAGTTTTCAAATATGTATTAGGTGGAACTTTAGTTGTTGATGATATTAATGTTGCAAGAAAAATTGGAATAGGTAGAGCTAGGATGGTTAGTTTAACTGGAGATTTAATTGAAGTCTCTGGAGCAATGATTGGAGGATTTAGAAGAGAATCAGGATTAGGGTTCCAACAAAAAGAAGTTTCTGAGGGATTAGAAAAAACAGAGAATGAGATTGAGAAATTGACTGAAATGATTAATCATATTGAAAAGAAAAAGATGGATAATGATGAAGAAATAGTTTATTTTAGAGAGAGAAAGGCTGTACTTGAAGCAGAGATTAAAGTTGCAGAAGTTGCAATTGGAACTGAAGATTTCAAAGAAATAGAAACTAAGAGAAAAGAGTTATTGTTGCAAGTAAAAGAAATTGATACCAAATCAAAAGGTGTTATTGATGAAGTTGTTAAGATTGAAAAAGAATTAGATAAATTGAAGCAACAAAGGCAAGAACAAATAGGAACTATTACAAGATCAGGAAGTTCTGAAATGAGTAAAGAACTTGAAGCATTTGAATTACAAAGACAAAGTTATAGAGAGACAAAAATTAAAAATGAATCTGAAAATAATTCTATAAATAATCAAATTGATTTGTATAATTCTGAAAAAGAGAAAGTGCTGAGTATTTTAAAAAGCTTAGATAAAGAAAATGAATCATTTAGTAAAGAATTGAAAGATTTAAGTGAAGATTTGAAAGCAAATAATGATATTTTGAAGATTAAAGAAAAAACACAAAAAGAATTTTATGCTGAATATAAAGAAATGTTTAACAAGAGAACTAAATTTGAAGAATTTATACAAAAGAAAGATTTAGTATTAATTAGAAATGAAGAGAGGATAAGGGGTATTGAAAATTCTAGGAATGATGTATCAATCAAAAAGGCAATTTTGGGTGGGGAAGCTGAAGGATTAAGAAAAGAATTTGAGATGTATAAGGATATTCAATTAAGAAGAGGAATTGAGTTAGATGAATTGAATGCTGAAATCAAGAACTTTGAAAATCATCTGAGAAACTTAGGAAATGTTAATCTTCGTGCGTTGGAAATTTATGAGAAAGTTGATGAGGAATATAAAAATCTAATAGATAAGTTTGATAGATTGAAATTAGAAAAAGATGATGTACTAAAAATGATGTTTGAAATAGAAAGTAAAAAACAAGAAACTTTTATGAAAACATTCAAGTTGTTAGAAAGAAATTTTAAAGAAATATTCTCTTCATTATCAACAAAAGGTGAAGCAGAATTAGTTTTAGAAAATCCTGAAAATGTATTTGAAGGTGGAGTTGATATTAGAGTTAAAATTGTAGGAAGCAAATACTTAGATATCAAGAGTTTATCCGGTGGGGAGAAAACTTTAACTGCATTATCATTTATCTTTGCAATCCAGGAATTCGAACCTTCATGGTTTTATTTAATGGATGAAGTAGATGCAGCTTTGGATAAGAAAAATTCAGAATTATTATCAAAATTGATTGCAAAATATTCTAATGGTGCACAATATATTGTAATTTCACACAATGATGCAATTATTTCTGAGGCAAGTACGATTTATGGAGTTACAATGCAAGAGGGTATTTCTAAGGTAGTTAGCCTAAAAGTTTAGTCTCCAAGTTGGGACAAAAATAGAAAATATGCACCATAACCTTTAAAAATGAACATATAGAGGTTTTTAAGTAAGATTTCGAGGAGGAATCATAATGAAAAGACTAATCGTAAGTTTAATATTAATGTTTGCATTGGTTTTAAGTGTAGCATCAGCTGCTGACTTAGAAATTGCAAGCACAGATGGATCAGGAAATCCTGCTGACTCCGTTAGTTTTACTTTAAGTTTAACAAATAATGGAGCAACAGATATAACTGTTACAAGTACAAGCTCAACCTTAGTTGATGCAAGTGGAAATACTATTAGTGCACCTACTATTGAAAGCACAGCTGTTACAGCAGGAAGTTCTGCAACTGTAGCATTCACAATTACTGTACCTAGCACTGCAGCTGGAGTTTATACAGGAACAATAACATCAAATGATGGAACAAATACAGCTACAGATTCTTATACATTGACAGTTAGTTCAAAAGATGCATTCACTGTAAGTCCAGACCCAATTGAGTTGGAATCTTATGGAGATGTTGAATCTGAAAAATTAACTATTACAAATACTGGAAGTACTACATTAACATCATGGAGCTTGAGTTTCACAAGTGATGATGGAGATAGTGGAAAAATATTAGATGATGATGAAGATGAGATTACAATAAAAACAACTTCACCAAGTAGCTCTTTAGCACCTGGCGATTCAATGGAAGTTACTTTATCTGCTGACCCAGATTCTTCAGTATCTATTGGAGATTATTCAGGAAGTTTATTGGTTAGTGCTACTGGTTCTGCAGCTATTAGTGATAATATTGATGTATCAGTAAATATCGAAACTGAACTTTGTGAAGAAGGTGTTCAAGGAGACGATTTGGACATTAGAATTGAAAATCCAGATTCAGGTGATGAATTTACTCCTGGAGAAACTATCAATGTTCAAATTAAAGTAGAAAATAATGGAAATGATAATTTAGATGTTATCGTGGAATTAGTTCTTTACAACAAAGACCAATCTGAAAAAGTTGAAGTAGTTAAAGAAAGTGGGGAAGTTGATGAAGATGATACAACTAATTTCTATATTGAT
>JAGWAA010000002.1 GCA_018302165.1 Candidatus Woesearchaeota archaeon | reverse complement strand
CTAAACCAAACACAATTCAAGCATGAAATTCCTCCCTACAAGCATAGAAGAAGGTAAAAAATACTACAAAAATTTTCAACAATTTGATGTAATATTTATTACAGGAGATCCATATTATGACCATCCACTTAGCGGAATTGCAATTCTTTCAAGGTTATTAGATTCAAAAGGATATAAGATAGGAATAATAGCCCAACCAATAAATGATGAAGATTACAAAATTTGTGGTTTTCCAAAATATTTCTTTTGCATAACATCCGGATTATTAGATTCCATGTTAGCAAATTATACCCCTATGTTAAAGAAACGCGAAAATGTTCTAGTTCCAGAAAGAGCATTAATGGTTTATACCCAAAAAATTAAATCCTTCTACAAAAAAACAACAACAATCATAGGTGGTTTAGAAGCTACCATAAGAAGATTCACTCATTTTGATTACAGAACAAATGCATTAAGACATAACATTCTCGACGATACAAAAGCTGATATTCTAATCTTTGGTAATGCAGAAAGAGCTTTATTAAATATTTTAAATGAAATCAAAAAAATAAAAATAGATCCAGTAAAAAAAATATTTGAACAAATCCCAAAAGAAAAATTAAACGAAATTGATGGGATTGCATTTAGAACTCAAAACCCCATTAAAGGTTTGGAGATACCTTCTTATGAAGATTGCATTAAAGACAAAAACAATTTCAATAGATTAACAAGAATCACAACCTTAAATCCAGAAACAGCACTCATTGAAAAAACAGGTTTATCTTATATTCAGCATAATAAATCTTTAAATTATTTAACCGAAGAAGAAATGGATTATTTATATGAACTACCATATGAAAGGGAATTTAATCCAAATTCAAAAAATTTAGATTTACTAAAATCCATAACTCAAAAATTAAAAAATTCTATTGTCATAGGTCGTGGCTGCTTTGGTTCCTGTAATTTTTGTGTAATTCCATTAGTTCAAGGAAAACAAATTTCATCAAGAACCAGAAAAAGCATCCTAACCGAAATTCAATCAATCTACAAAAAAGATCGAATTATTAGTGATTTAACTTTACCCACGATAAATATGTATAACAGCAAATGTAAACTTTACAATGTTGAAAACAAACTTTATTCTCCAATATTAGAAAAAGAGATTACTATTTTCACAAAAAAAGAAAAATGTAATCAGGATTGCATTACTTGTAAATTTAGAATTATCAATAATGAATTTTTATATTTATTAAAAGATATAGAAAAAATTAAAAAAAATAATATTTTAGAACTAAGAAGCGCAATAAGACATGATATTATTCAAGAACAACCGAATTTATTAAAAGAAATCATGAAATATACAACAAGATTAAAGATTGCACCTGAGCACATTTCTCCAAACGTTCTAAAAGCAATGAATAAATCAAATCCAAAAGCATTCATAGATTTTTTGAAAGAATATTCTAAATATAACAAACCTTTAGTCCCATATTTTATAGCTGCACATCCTGGATGCACAATTAAAGATATGGATAAATTAAAAGAATTTTGTGAAAAAAATCATTTGAAAGTCAATTTAACACAAATCTTCACACCAACCCCAGGAACAATTTCAACTTGTATGTATTACACTGAAATTAATCCATTAACAAATGAAAAAGTTTATGTTCCAAGAACTTTTAGAGAGAAAAAAGACCAAAAGAATATTCTTTTTGAAGACGAAAACTTTAATGATTATAATTCCTAAAACAAACGTTTATAATTCATCAATATAGAATTCTCAACTTCAATTTCTACCATATTTTTCAATTTTGCAATTTCTTTAATTGTAATTGCAACATTCTTAGGCTCATTTCTTTCACCTTTGATATTAGATAAAAAAGGAGCATCAGTTTCAGTCAGTAATTTAGTAATAGAAACTTTCTTCACTAATTCCTTAAAATGTTCTAAATAAGTTATAATCACAGGCACAGAAAAATTATATCCCAATTTCTCAGCTCGAACTACAAGTTTCATATTCCCACTAAAACAATGCAACACAACTTTCTTCGCTTTCATCTCTTCAAGAACATCAATCACTTTAGCTTCTGCTTTTCGTGTATGTACAATAATAGGGATTTCTAATTTATTTGATAATTTGATAAACTCCTTGAACCAAATAATTTGTTTATCCATATTTTCATAAGTTCCATCTAATCCAACTTCCCCAATAGCAATAGGTTTATTCTCCTCAATAAACTTCAATTCTTTCTTTAATTCATCATCAGACATTTCAATAATATGCCCAGGATAAATCCCTAAAGCTGGTTTAACATTAGAATATTTCTTAGAAAGTTTCAAAACTTTTCGATTATCTTCAACAAAAGTCCCATTAGTAATAATAATTCCTTTAAATTTATTAATTACTTCATCAACATCTTCATCAAATTTTTCATAAGTTAAATGTGCATGTACGTCTACTAACATTCAATTAACAAAATCAAAAAGTTATTTAAGCTTAACTATCCCCAAAATCTCCTATGGATATCATCGCTCAAGACTTTCAAACCCCTGGAAACATTGGAGCCTTAGCCAGAGCTATGAAAAACTTTGAATTTGCAAATTTAGTCTTACTTAATCCAAAATGTAACCATTTAGATAAAGAATCATTAGATCGTGCAACTCATGCAAAAGAAATTCTAAAAAATGCTAAAATAATCAAAAATTTAGACGATTATGATACAATTATTGGTACCACTGCAAT
Source organism: Candidatus Woesearchaeota archaeon (assembly GCA_018302165.1). GTDB lineage: Archaea > Nanobdellota > Nanobdellia > SCGC-AAA011-G17 > GW2011-AR17 > JAGVZZ01. The sequence continues at coordinate 21,843 of JAGWAA010000002.1, read as the reverse complement.
TCTTGGAACAGACTTTAATCTACAAAGAAATCCCATAACTCCTGAGCAATTATCAAAAATGACATTCAAAGGAAAAGTAGGTTTAATTATAGGCCGTGAAGGTGATGGAATGCACAATGAAGAATTACTTAAATGCGATATTATTGTAACCATTCCAACTTCTAAAAAATATCCTACTATGAATGTTTCTCATGCTGCTACAATTATTTTATATGAACTTTTCAAAAGGTCTAAAGCTGAAAAAGTTGGAGATAGTATTAGGCATGCAACAAAAGAAGACAAAGAAAGAATATACAAATTAGTCAATGAAACTCTTAATAAATTAGATTTTGCTTCAGAATCAAAAAAAAATACCCAAAGGCTTATTTGGAAAAAACTAATTGGTAAAAGTAACTTAACAAAAAGGGAATTAATGATTTTATATGGTTTTCTCAGGAAAATAAAATGATCTACGAACTCTCAAAGGATAATCTTAAAATTTCAATACAAGAAATTCTAAGTTTAGCAGATACTGAAGATTATGAGCTATATGATAATATTTTAATTTGTAAAAAAATTATTGACTACAAAAGATTAGCCTGCACAAATAATGTGTACGAATTAATATTTATTGATAATAAAATCCCAGAAATAAATTGGGAGAAATATTATGAAGAAAACTTTTGTGTAAGATCAAATAAAGCTTCTAAAGAAAAAGAATTAGCAGGAATAATTTGGAAATCATTAAAGACACCAAAAGTTAAATTAAGAAATTCTAAAAGTGAATTTAATTTCTTTTTTATAAAAGACAAAATAATCTGCGGTAAAAAAGTATTCGAACGCACAGAACCTTTCCATATAAGAAGGCCAGACCTTCGTCCAGGTTTCTTCCCAGTTTCATTAAAACCAAAATTAGCAAGAGCATTAATCAACCTTTCAGGAGTAAAAAAAGGCATAATTTGGGACCCTTTTTGCGGCACTGGGGGGATTTTATTAGAAGCTGCAATGATTGGAATAAAAGTCATCGGTACAGATATCGATCCAATAATGATTCGTGCTGCAAAAGAAAACTTCAAACATTATAATCTAAAAGCAACATTTAATGTTGCTGATGCAAGAACTGAAATCATAAAATGTAAAGCAGTAGTTTGCGATCCACCTTATGGAAGACGCGCTTCAACTAAAAAAACTGAAGTAGAAGAACTTTATAATGAATTTCTAGAACATGCTTATAATTTCATAGACAAAGTTGTTATAATGATGCCCAATACAATAAAAATAAAAACCAAATATAAAATCAAATTTTCAACTGAACAATTCGTTCACGGCTCATTGACTAGAAGAATAATGATTTTAGAAAAAACAAATACTAAATAATATTTAATTTTACAATAAAGTAAAAACTAAAATCAAAATCCCCCAGATAAAAATAATTAATTTTTCTATCCAAGGAATCATATTAATAATAATTAATGCTAAACAAACCAAAGAAGCAAATAATAAAATTCTTTTTGCAACCTTTTCACTAAAGAAAACCAATCCCAAAGAATAAATCATTCTTCCACCATCAACAGGCCCTAAAGGTAATAAATTAAACAACCCAACACCTACTGAAATCAAAAATAACCACATGAACAGCAATTGAAACCATTCAAAAACTCCTTCAATAGGATTTAAAAAACTCAAATTATCTTTTAATATTAAATTTTCTTGTAATCCAATAATCCCAAAATATGGCAAACTTTCATTCTCAGGATTATTCCCTAATACAATATTATAATCCCCCTTATCAGTTCCAACAACAATTTCATCACCTGGATTCAAATAAGAAGTTTCATTAACAAAATCCTTAATTGTCAAGACTTGATTATCATTCAAAGAAATAATTGTAAATGGCAATTCAATTCCAGACTGATTCATTGCACTATCTTCAATAAACCCCGAAACACTAATTCCATTACTATCATAAATCATTCCTAAAAAAGGTGCAAAAATAAACATCATAGCTAATAAAACAAAAATTCCTAAAAGAATATTTGAAAAAGGTCCAGCAGCAAATACTGCTAATTGTTTCAAGATCGGTTTCTTTTCCATTATTTTTTCATCAGGCTCAACAAATGCTGCTAATAATGGCCCTAAAAATGCAAACCCTGAACTTTTAATTGGAACATTAATATTTCTTGCTACAACGCCATGTGCAAATTCATGAATACCTGCAGCAATAAAAATAGTAATAATCCAATGCCAGAATGATAACGTCGGAACTCCAGGAATAGAAATACCTGGTAATACTGGGGCTAAAGCAGAAGGCGTTCCAGGAACCAATATTAATTTAATAGTTTCTTTAATCAAAAAATAAAGAATAAATGCCATCCCAGAAAATCCTACAATAATACCAGTATACGATAAAAAAGTAACAATACGAGGAAACTTTTTGGAAATCTTATCCATTAAATTCAATCCTAACTTAGTCTTATACAAAACTAAAAGTCCTTGATTTTCAAACTTATTTTTAAATTTATAATAAACGACTAATAATAACAAATAAAATATCAATACTGAAATCAAATCCCAATTCATTTTAAAATAAACAAATAATAGAATTTATAAAAGTTTTTAAAAAATTTAAGCACCAGCTTTAGCCTTACTTTTTATTACTCTAAAAGCTTTGCCACCACAATTTCTACATTTAACAGTCTTAGAAATAACTCTTATTGAATCTGTTCTAATTTTTGTTTTACATTTTCTACAAACAAATACTCTCTTAAACAATCTTCCAACAACTGCATCAAATTTTGCCATTTTTATCAACTATTCATAACAGACTGTACTATTTTTTCATCTAGTACAACCCAGTATACAACTTGAACTCCTTCTTTAACTTTTTCTTTTAATTCTTCTGGAATTATAATATCAAATGTTTCAAATGAATCATTATCCATTACATTTGCATGATCTCCCATAACTGATAAGACTTGCGCACTTTTCTTTTCGATAACTGGTGAATCAATCCTATCATGACCAGGCATAATTTTAATAATTTTTTTACCATCTCTAATAGCAACAGCTTCTATTCTACACTTTGCATGACCATGTTTCCCAGGTCTTGAAATTTCTAAACTTTTTACAACACAAGCTACCCCATCAAAGATAACATATCTTCCTGGTTTTGCTTCAGTACCATCAATTGGTTTTATTTCTCCCATAACCGATAAGGAAAAATTAAGTATATATAAATCTTTTCATAATTTCTTTAAACTTTTCTTTAGATTTTTGACATTAATAGACTTGGAAATCCTTTCATTCAGAGCATCAATTTTAGAATTTATCATAGCTAAAGCAACCCACATTTGAATTTTAGAAGAATTCTTTTGAGAAACATAAGAATTTTTTTCTTTAGATACCTCTATCAACAATTTATTCAAAGAACTTTTCACTTTTGGATCCAAATCATCCATCCACATCCAAAAAACAATACAACCTAACTTAAAAAAGATTCATGAACTCTAACAATAATTTTAAATACTAATAATTATTCCTCAAAAACATGAAAACAAAAAAAGGCGATTTTGTTGAAATCAAATTTGTTGGAAGACTTGACGACGGAAAAATATTCGATTTAAATGATAAAGAACTTGCAAAGAAAGAAAGTATTGATGCTCATATTCATGATAAAACAATTATTTGTCTAGGATTCAAGGATGTAGTTGAAGGATTAGACGAATTTCTAATAGATAAAGAACCTAATCACAAACTAGAAGTAACCGTTCAACCTGAACAAGGTTTTGGTAAAAGAAATGCAAAATCTTTCTCATTAGTTCCATTAAACAAATTCAAAGACCAAAAATTTGCTCCAATGCCAGGTTTAAGAATAGAAATTGATGGTGTTCCAGGAACAATAAAATCTATTTCTGGTGGTAGAGTTTTAATAGATTTCAATCATCCTCTCGCTGGCAAAGTTTTAAAATATGAAGTAACAATAATAAATTTGATTACAGATTTAAAAGAAAAGGTAAGTTCATTATTAGAAATGAATCTTCATATGCATAAAAATTATACTATTGAAGAAAATAATGGTGAAATAACCATTAAAAGTGAATTACCTATAGAATTAAAAGAAATGCTTGAGATGGAACTTAAAAAAAGGATTCCAGAATTAAAAAATCTAAAACTAGAAAAGAGAACAAAATGACATTAGATGAAGACTTAAAAAAAGAAGGATTTAACCAAGTTGCAACAAACACAGTTCAAGAATTAGCAAAAGTTATTTTGGATGATTTTAGAAATTATTTAGCAGACTCTGAATTCAGAATAATCCCAATTTATATGGCTTTAGAACTTCCGAACCCAGAACCAATGGATAAAATTCTTCATTATTTATACCTAAAATAGTAACTAAATCACAAGCATTTTTATAAATTCACATTCTAAAAATCAGTCTATGGATAGTATCTTCAAAGAATCATCAAATTTTGGATTAGATCCAAATAAATTCAAAAAAGTCCATGCTATTGATGAAGAACTAGAAGCAATTTTAACACGCCAAAAATCAAAATTAAAAGTTATAGGTTGTGGTGGTGGTGGGAATAATTCTATTAACAGAATGTATGAAATTGGCATTGTAGGCACAGAAACAATCGCTATCAACACAGACGCTCAAGATTTATTATATACTAATGCAGATATCAAAATTTTAATTGGAAGAGAATTAACTCAAGGCCTTGGTGCTGGTAGTATTCCTCAAGTTGGTGAAGAAGCTGCAAAAGAATCCGAAACAGAAATTAAACAAAAAATTTCTGGAGCTGATATGATTTTCATAACTGCAGGTCTTGGTGGTGGTACTGGTACTGGTTCTGCTCCTGTCGTCGCAGAAATAGGAAAAAAAATAGGCGCACTTACAGTCGCAATTGTAACAATCCCTTTCGCAATGGAAGGCTCAAGAAGATATGATAATGCAATGTATGGGCTTGAAAAACTTGAAAAATATGCTGACACACTAATTGTAATTCCTAATGATAAATTATTAGAACTTGCTCCAGACTTACCATTACATACAGCCTTCAAGGTTGCTGATGAAATTTTAACAAACGCAGTAAAAGGCATTGCAGAATTAGTTACAAAAGCAGGCTTAGTCAATTTAGATTTTGCAGATATTAGGGCTGTTATGGGCAAAGGTGGAGTTTCTATGATTGGCATCGGCGAATCAGATTCTGAAAATAGAGCCCTTGAAGCAGTCGAAAAAGCAATCAATAACCCATTATTAGATGTAGACATTTCCGGAGCAACAGGTGCTTTAATTAATGTTTGTGGTGGCTCTGATATGACTCTTGAAGAAGCTCGTAAAGTTGTCGAAACTGTAACAGAAAAATTAGATGGAGATGCACGTGTTATTTGGGGTGCACAAATTTCTGAAGATCTTGGAACTGCAATGAAAGTTTTACTAATAGTTACAGGAGTAAAAAGCTCACAAATTTTTGGGACTAAGAAACTAAAACTAGACAAACCGAAAATGGAACAAGAACTTGGAATAGAGTTTTTCTAAACCATAAACTTTAAATAGGATTTTGTTTTTCACATTAAACTTCAGTTTATCACTGATATTGTATTTTAAAATGGGATTCTGCGGTTACACCGTGCTACCAGTAGTAGCGGGCTTACTACTTACTACCTGTGCCCACAAGGATTATAATTCTCATTTAGGTTCAATGGACCCACCTTGTTTAGAATTAAAATTATCCCAAAATCACTTAGGTATAATTGCATCAAATAGCGATACTACTTGCACAGAAACAACTTTCGAAAGAAACAACCAAGGAACTTTTGATATCACAACTCTCGAATATGAACATAAACCTTCAAAAGACAAAATAGAAAGCATAGAAATAAAATTAGACGATTCAAGTTATATTCAAAATGAATATCCAGATAATTATACAATTATAACAAATCTTCCATTAAAATTAGATCCAGGCTTTCATACTTTAGAAGTAATTGCATGTAATGCTTCAGATTATTGTGCTTCAAGAACAATGCCTGTTTTTTCATATGGTCTAGATATAAAACCAGGCCATTTAGTTATTAATAATAATAATCCTCCAGAAATAGAAACAGAATTAGTAAAAGGTTCAGGGAGTACTTTCTGTAGAAATTGTATAGCAAGTAACGATTCAGGAATAACAAGAATAGAAATTTCCCAAGGAGATAAGAAACTTTCCCAAGAGTTTGAGAGATATAAAAATACTGTTAACTTTTCAAAATTAATTAAAGAATCTGATTTAAAATCTAATAAACCCTTCGAAATTACAGTTTATTCTCCAACAACTTCAACAACAAAAATTATCCCTCATGAAAGCTATAATGGATTCAGAGCAATGGGAGAAGGACCATAAACCCAAACATTTAAATATCACTTAAAATCCTTTTTAAGACATGAACGTCAAGTTACAAGAACATTGGACAAAAACCAAAAGCTTCATCAAAGAATGCATTAGAGTTTTTCAAATAACAAAAAAACCTTCAAAAGAGGAATATAAAGCAATTGTTAAAGTAACTGGCTTAGGTATGTTAATTATCGGGGCAATAGGCTTCATAATTTCAATAACAGGAGCATTAACTCTAGGATTTTAAAAAATGGAATCACAAATATTCGTATTAAGGACAACAGCGAATAGAGAAGAACAAGTAATTGACTTTGTATCTTCAAATGCACAAAAGAAAAAATTAGAAGTTTATAGTATCATTCATCCTCATGGAATGAGAGGTTACGTTTTTTTAGAAGCTAAAGATCGTCAAGCAGCAGAAGAATCATTTATTGGAATTCCTTATGCAAAAGGATTATTACCAAAACCTGTTGAAATGAAAGAAATAGAACCTATGCTAGAACAAGTAGCAATCAAAGTTAATATTCAAAAGAACGATATAGTTGAAATTATTACTGGCCCATTCAAACATGAAAAAGCTAAAGTAATCAGAATAGATTTACAAAAAGAAGAAGTCGTTCTTGAAATTCTTGAAACTGCTGTACCAATTCCTTTGACATTAAAATTGGACTCTGTTAAAGTTATCAGAAGAGAAAATCCAACTGAAGAAGAATCTCTTTAATATTTTGATTAATATAATTTTAACAAAAAAATAATTAATAAATTGGAGATTTTTTTGAAATTGGACGCCAATAAGCATCAATTTCATCAATATAACTACTACTACTTCTAGGATCAGTTTCTATTCCTGAACAAAACATTCCTCTTTGCACAAGAACTACTTGATACATTCCTGAAAGATCATTTAAATCACCTTTAAAATTGAAAAAACTCCTTAAATCCCTCTCGGATTGAGAACCATAACCCTTCCCAAAACTAAAAAAACGTACATCCCCTTGATTTGGGATTTGCATCCTAAAAAAAGAATCATTATCCGGAAAAAATAATTGTGACACAACTACAGCTGGTTTTCCATTTTCTGGGGGTTGACAAAATAATCTTTCAAGATCAAGTCGACCATCAACAATTAAATCCCTTGGTAAAAACCAATCCGTAATACTAAATAGTTTATTCATATTTTTCATAAAAACATTTTAATTTAAATAGTTTTTGTTATTTACTCCTAAAAAAGAATAACTCAAAAGATTAATAAATCTAGCAAAGACTTATAAATACTTAATTTTTCTCAGACTGACATGGCTAAAGAAACAGTTGAATCATTAGTAGAAGGAGGAAAAGCATCCGCTGCTCCACCATTAGGTCCAGCTTTAGGCCCTTTGAAAATAAATATAGGTCAAGTGGTTGCTGAGATTAACAAAAAAACTGCCGCATTTGCAGGTATGAAAGTTCCTATCAAAATAATCGTCGATACAGAAACAAAAGAATTTGAAATTTTAATTGGAACACCACCAGCATCAGGTTTAGTAAAAAAAGAATTTAATCTAAAGCTTGGTTCTGGGATTCCAAATAAAAGTAAAATTGCTAACGCTGCAATTGAAGATGTTATAAAAATTGCAAAAATGAAAGAAACAAATCTTTCAGCTAAAAATTTAAAATCAGCTGTTAAAACTATTATTGGTACTTGTAATTCAATGGGTGTTCTTATCGAAGGAAAAACAGCTTTAGAAATAAGTCCAGAAATTAATAAAGGTGTTTATGATAAAATTATCCAAGCAGAAAAAACTGATGTTTCATCTCAAAAAAGATCAGAATTAGCTGAACAATTATCTGCATTCCAAAAGAAATTTGCAGGTGAAGTTGCAAAAATGGAAGCAACTAAAAAAGAAAAAGAAGCAGCTAAAGATAAAAAAGCAGTTCCAGTAGCAGATGCAAAAGTTGCAGCTAAACCTGTAGCAAAAGCAGCAGGGAAAAAATAAATATTTTAATTTTTTTTCAATAAATATTTTTTTAAAAAAAGAATTTACTAACCACAGATTAAATTTTAAATCAACGATAGTTATTTAAATAGCTCCAAACTTTCAATCATGGGGTTGTGGGTTAACTTGGTTAGACTTTCGGGTTTGGGACCCGACGATCCCGGTTCAAATCCGGGCAGCCTCATCAAAAAGCTTATAAAGAAAAGATAAACTTAAAGGAGAAAAATGGCAAAGAAAATCGGTTCAGTTGCAAGATTTGGTGCAAGATATGGAAAAAGAACTAAAACAAAACTGCTTTCTGTTGAAAAACTACAAAAGAAACCACAAAAATGTCCTTACTGTTCAAGATATCAAGTTAAAAGAATCTCAGCAGGAATTTATTTTTGTAATAAATGCGATGCAAAATTCACTGGAAAAGCTTATGTTATAGGAGAATAAAAAAATGGTTGACTACAAATGTTTCACTTGTGATAAAACAGTAAAAAGTGATTACATAAAGAAAAAAGTAAGATGTCCATATTGTGGCAGTAAAATTCTATACAAACAAAGAACAGTTCGTACAGAGATCAAGGCAATTTAAAATGGATATTCAAAAGGAAACTCAGGAAAAAATTGCTCAATTACAAATGATTGAACATAGTTTGAATAATTTTATTTCTCAAAAACAAAATTTTCAGTCTCAAGTTTTAGAAATTGAAAATGCATTAAATGAAATGCAAAATTGTAAAGGTAAAATTTACAAAATTACTGGTAATGTAATGTTTGAATCTGAAAAAGAATCATTATCTAAAGACTTAAAAGAAAAAAAAGATTTATTAGATATTAGAATTAAAAGTTTAGAAAAACAAGAAACAGCGTTAGAAGAAAAAGCTAAAACACTTCAATCTGAAGTTATGGAAGAGCTTGATAAACACATGAAAAATGGAAAGTCTGATTGAAGAATTAACAGCCATATTAGAAGATGATGGAATGCCAAAAAATGTTCGCAATAAAATAGAAATTGCTATTAGTGCATTAGAAGATTGTTCAATTGAAGAAAGTTTACGTGCAAATAAAGCTATCAGAGAATTAGACGACGTTTCAGACGATCCAAATATGCCTTCTTACATCAGATCTCAACTCTGGGTTATCATTAGTCAATTAGAATCACTTTAATACTACTTATACAAATAAAGTTCTCTACAATGGAAATGTATTTAAACCAATTTTGAATATACAGAGAGGAATTGGGAGGTTCCAAGCCAAAATGAACGAGACTCTTTTACGAATCAAAAATAAGATTCTAGGTACAAGTCAAGAAGAAGACATTCCAGACGAATTTGGAGAAGATTATTTAGAAATAGATAGTAGCAATCAACCAGCGAGAAAAACCAAGGTAGTTGTTAAACCATTCATAATCAAAGAATTCCAAGATGTAAAGAACGTCTTAGATGCATTAAGAGATGGTTATACTATTGCTTTAGTAAATATTCGACCTATCAAGGAAAAAGATATGATTGAACTAAAGCGTGTTGTAAACAAATTAAAGAAAACTTGTGATGCAGTTGATGGTGATATTGCTGGATTTGGAGAAGATTGGTTAGTAGCTACACCTAACTTCGCAACAGTTGACAGAAGTTTTTCAAAACCAGTAACTACACAAGCAGAAATGGAATAAGTAAACTTTTTAAATTCTTTTTTAATAATTATATTCCATGGAACAAATAGAAAGTGAAATTTGCCCAATATGTTTGGCAAAAGAATTAATTTTAAATGAGGAAGAATCAGAAATTCCTTTTTTTGGTAAGGTATATTTATTTTCAATGCATTGTAATGCTTGTGGTTTTCATAAAGCAGATGTAGAAGCTGCAGAAATGAAAGATCCTTGTAGAATTACATTTACAATTGAGAAAGAAGAAGATATGAGCATTAGGGTTGTAAAATCATCTGAAGCAACAATCAAAATTCCACAGCTTAGAATGACAGTAACTCCAGGCCCAGCATCAGAAGGTTATGTTTCAAATATTGAAGGTATGATTACTAGATTTGAAAAAGTTATTGAAGATGAAAAAAATAGTTCTGATGACGAAAATGCAATTAAAACAGCAAAAAATTTACTTAAAAAAATTAGAAAAGTTAAATGGGGAGAAATGCCATTAAAAATAGTCATAGAAGATCCAACTGGAAATTCAGCAATAATTTCAGATAAATCAATTATAGAAAAAATAAAAAGTTCAAAGAAAAAATAAAAAATTATTCTTCTTCATTTTCTTCTTCATCCTCAGCTAAATCGTCGTCATAATCATCATCAAAATCTTCATTCAAAAATTCATCACCAGAATCTTCTTCATCATAAGCTTCAAGACCATCCATTCAAATCCCTCCATTTGAAAACTTATTTCATTCCAAACATAACCTATTTAAAAAGATTTCTGAGTTATAGAATCAATAATTATACTAACTAAAAATAAATAACTAAAAACAAAACTATCATACAAAGCATTTATATATGTCCTATTAATCAAAAACAACATTTAGGAGGAATTAAAATGTCACAACAACAACCATTTTTCATATTACCAGAAAATACTCAAAGATTCATAGGAAAAGATGCTCAAAGGAATAATATTATGGCTGCGCGTTTAGTTGCAGAAACAGTTAGAACAACATTAGGTCCAAAAGGAATGGATAAAATGATTGTAGATTCTTTAGGTGATATCACAATAACAAATGATGGTGTAACAATCCTAAAAGAAATGCAAATAGAACATCCCGCTGCAAAAATGATTGTTGAAGTTGCAAAAACACAAGATGAACAAGTTGGCGATGGAACAACGACTGCAGTAATCATTGCTGGAGAGCTATTAAAAAATGCAGAAAAATTATTAGAACAAAATATTCATCCTACTGTTATCACAAGAGGTTATAACCTTGCAAATGAAAAATCCCAATTATTACTTAATGAATTAGCAGAAAATGTTTCAATTAATGATAAAGAAATATTAAGAAAAATTGCAATCACTTCAATGATTGGAAAACATGGCTCAGCAAAAGAAAAATTAGCTTCATTATTATTAGAAGGTGTACAAGAAGTAATAGATAATGGCAAAATTGATTTTGATTCCATAAAATTAGAAAAAAAAGTTGGTGGTGGTATTGAAGATTCTGAATTAATCAAAGGTTTAATTTTAGATAAAGAACGTGTTAATTCATCAATGCCAAAAAAAGTAACAAACTGTAAAATTGCTTTAATTAATGGAGCATTAGAAATCAAATCTCCAGAAACAGATACAAAAATTCAAATTTCCGATCCAACACAACTTCAAGGATTTATTGATCAAGAAGAAAAAATCCTAAAAGCTATGGTTGATAAAATTATTTCTTCAGGAGCAAATGTAGTTTTCTGTCAAAAAGGAATTGATGATATTGCTCAATATTATCTTGCAAAGAATAATATTTACGCATGCAGAAGAATAAAAAAATCAGATATTGAAAAATTATCAAAAGCAACAGGTGCAAGAATTGTTACTAAACCCTCAGATTTAAATCCATCAGATTTAGGAATTGCAGGGGAAATTGAAGAACTAAAAGTTAATGATGAAATGTTAACCTATGTAAAACAATGCCAAAATCCAAAAGCAGTCACAATTCTTATCAGAGGCGGCACAGAACATGTTGTTGATGAAATTGAAAGAGCAATGGTAGATTCATTAAGCTGTTTAGTAGCTTCATTAAACTTAAGCAAAGTTGTTGCTGGCGCAGGTGCAACAGAAATAGAACTTGCTCGAGGACTAAGAAGCTTTGCTAATACTTTATCAGGTCGTGAGCAGTTAGCAGTTTTGGCATTTGCAGATTCAATTGAAGTTGTTCCAAGAACTCTTGCAGAGAATGCAGGTTTAGATCCTATTGATATTTTAACAGAATTAAAAGCAAAACATGATTCTGGAATGAAATGGGCTGGAATTGATGTAAACACTGGAAAAGTCATAGACTCCTGGAAGGAAGGAGTCATAGAACCATTAAAAATAAAAACTCAAGCAGTCAAATCAGCATCAGAGGTTGCAGAATTAATTTTAAGAATTGATGATGTGATTGCTGGTTCAGGTTCAAGAACTCAAGAAATTCCAAATCCAGAATCAATGATGTAAATCTACCCATAAACTTTATAAATTAGGATTCATACTAAACAAACATGGTAAAAAAGAGTATGACTAAACCTTCTACTTCTAGTTCCTCTAAGGACCCAATTAACAGACTTATAGTATCAAACATTGAACTTCAACACAAAATGGTTGATGTACTAATCGGTGTCAAAGAATTAAACGAAAATGTTTCATCATTAGTTACATTATTCAAAAGTGCTGGAGAACATATCAAATCAGGAAAATATGAAGATCCAATGATAAACAAGCTTAATGATTTATTAGAACAGAATAAAAATTTAACAAAAGCTTTAGGATTACTAGAAAATTATGTAAAAACTAAACAACCTTCAACCCCTTATTAAGATGACTACTCGCTTCGTGTTAGATAATCAACTCAAAGAACAAATGGAAATTTTAAAAGAGATTGATTACTTAACTCATAAAAAACCTTATCCGGATAAGAATTCAATTCATTTAGCTAGATTTCTTGATTCATGTTTTCAAATTGTTGAAGAAGTAAAAATAAATGAAGAAAGATTAAAAGAAGAAAAAATTCGTTCAAAACAAAGACAAGAATTTGAACATAAACGCAAAGCAGAAGAAATTGCAAAAAAACAAATTTTAGAGATTGAAGCTCCATCACCAATAACAACTCAAGCCCCAATACTTTCTGAGATTCCTGCACCATTTAGTAATGAACCTCCACTTTTAGAAGATATTCCACAACCACAACAAGAAGAAAAAAAAGAATATGTTCTCCAATTATATGGTAGCCAAGTTGGGATTCTCGTAGAAAAAAATACTGAAGATAAATATTACTATCAAATTATTGAACCATCAATAGAACCTGAACTTATCGAAAAAGCAAAAGAACTATTTGGTAAAGAAATCGAAAGGAATAACTCAATATTAGATAAAAAAGAATATATGCAAAAAATTGCAGAAAAAACAGCCCAAAAATTAAATATTCCATTTACCTCATTAATCCCACCAAATTTACATTATTATTTAGAAAGGGATTATATCGGCGGAAACAAATTCGATCCCTTACTTTATGACGAAAAAGTTAAAATTATATATTGTGAAGGTGCAATGAAACCCATAAAAATAGAATACGAACCTTTCGGAACACTTGAAACAAACGTAATCATAAAAAATAATGAAGATCTAACCAAATTTTTAAAAAGATTATTGATAGCTACAGGAAAAGTATTTAATGAGAACAATCCTATCATAGACATAACAATTCAAGGTTTAAAATTTGAAGGAATCATAGGCCTTGGAGAAACAAATACAAAACTAACAATAAGGAGGGTAAAAAATGCTAGCTGAAATGATTATAATTTTTGTATTACTGTTTATAATATTTGGATTAATTTACCAATTTATGTTCAGTATATGGGTTGAAACATTGATTGTATCAATATTATTCTTTGTTACATATATTACAATAAAAATATTAGTTAACAGACACAAAAATAAAAAAGAAACAACTGAATTACCTACAGAAATGACTTTTGGTAAACCCAATATTCAAGAAAAAAAAGAAGAAGATCCTGCAATGAAAACTTTGAAACCATTTATTACAAAGAATACAAATGAAGGATTTAAACCACAAATAGTTAAAGAAGCTTTAATAAAACAAGGTTGGCCAAAAGAAAAAATTGACCAGGCTTTTAAAGAATTAAAACTATGAAACCATATCCAACATGGGGAATAATAATTCCCTCTATTTTTTTAATTTATTTAGGTTATTATCTTAAAGGATTTTTCATTATTAACTATTTTATTGGTGGATTAGGAATAATTCTAGGTATTTATAATTTAATCAAAAAATAATCATATTCACTCAAATAGTGAAGGAGGTTAAAATGGAAAAAAGAAAAGTACCAAACATTGTTTTCAAAACAAGAGTAAGAGACGAATCTATACCCGGACCAAACCCATTTAGATGGCAAGATATTAGCTCTGAAGAAATATTTAAAGGAAAAAAGGTAGTTGTATTTGCACTTCCTGGAGCATTTACACCAACTTGTTCAAACACACATTTGCCAAAATATGAAGAGCTATATGAAGAAATTAAAGAACAAGGTATAGATGAAGTCTATTGTCTATCAGTAAATGATGCATTTGTAATGTTTCAATGGGGCAAACATCAAAATATTTCAAAAATTAAATTATTACCTGATGGAAGTGGCCATTTTACTCGACAAATGGGTATGTTAGTCAATAAAGACAATTTAGGTTTTGGATTAAGATCTTGGAGATACTCCATGATTGTAAATGATGGAATTATCAAAAAAATGTTTATTGAACCTGGCTTTATGGACAACTCTCCAACAGATCCTTTTGAAGTTTCTGATGGAAATACAATGTTAAAATATCTAAAAGAAAATAAATAATTTTTTTATTTTTTAAGAAAACTAAATAAACCCTGCAAATCTATTAATAATATGCATGAAGAATTAAGAACAATTAGGATTAAAACTAAAGATTTAAATGCGTATATAAAGACTAAAAATTCTTGGAAAAAAACAAAGATTTCAGAATCAACACAAAAAGTAATTAGTTTATTTAAAATTCACCATAAAATAAAAGAACTTATTGATAAAAAAGACCCAAGATTCCTCAAAGGAATGATTAAAGATAATAAATGTATGGGAGCAAGATTAAACATTTTACCTAATGGAATTAAACTCAATCAAGCATATTCATTATTTGCTAAAAACTTAACTATTCACGACGAAAGCAGTCACGATCATTGGGATGTAATTTACCAAAATCCTAATGGTAAGTTTGCATATATCTATACATTAGAAAAGAAAATTAAATCAAAAAATATTAAATACAAAAAAGTAAAAGAATTTGAAAAAGTCTTTCCAAAATTACAGGAACAAGTTAAAAAAGCCCTTTCAAATAAAAAAGATATACTAGCTCTACCCATGTTTACATTATTAAACACTTATATGCGTGTAGGAAATGAAATTTATTACAAAGAACATCATCATAAAGGTTTAACTACATTAAAGAAAAAAGACATAAAAATAAACAAAAATAATGTTATTTTTAATTATATTGCAAAAGATGGAGTTCCGATGATAATAAGTAAAGATTTTCCAGAGTTATATATTTTAAGATTAAAGGACCAACTTAAAAAATTAAATTCAAAATCATTTATTTTCACAGATGCAAAAGGCAATCCACTAAAAGAAACTCACTTTAAAGAAGCATTTAAAAGATATTGTGGGAAAGAATTTTACCCGCATATAGTAAGATCATATTACGCAACAAAAAGCATCGAAAATTTCCTTAAAAATAAACCAAACAAATTAGAATTAAAAGAAGAACTTCAAAAGATTGCAAAAGATTTAGGCCATAAAAAATTCTCTAAAAAACACCATGAATGGGAAAATAGCTATACAACCACCTTAAGTCACTATATTGAACCAAAATTAGCAGAAAGAGTCAAAGAATTTATAAAAAAATAATTTAATAAAGTATAAAAAGAGTAAGTTAAAAAAATAGTTTATGTCATATACCCTGAAACCAACTTTAGTAGATTTTATTGAGAATTATAAAACTAGAACAAATACCATACCTCATTTGGAAGAAGGGACTAATAATAAAAGAATATCTGATATAACTAAATTAGATATTGCAGCAGAGCTTAAATATCTAAGTGATAACAATAATACTGAAGGACTAACAGATTTATTAGCTACTTTAATTAATTATTATAAATTAAAAACTGAATCTAAAACCAAAGCCATCAAAAGATTTAAAGATTATTTAATCGAAGTAAGTCAAATTGCTGATGGATTATTCAAAGATTTTTCAAGACTAAAATTATTTAATGAACCCTTATTAGAAAGCAGAAAAGGAATAATTTATAATTTCACAATTAAAAATTTAGAAATTTCCATAGAAAACCCAATAAAAATATCTCTGAATTTAGAAGACTATGTTATAAAATTACCACCAACTTCTAGTACATTAAATTAACTAATAGCAAATAAGAATAATATAAGACTTAACTAGGTGACTACAAAACCCCTTAAATGTAGTCACCCAAAAAAGAAAAGTTTAAATATGTAGTCACCTACTAATCTACTATGCACGTAGAAAAAAGAAAAGTTAATGGAATCATAAAATATTACCTAGCTCATTCCTATAGAGAAGGAAATAAAATTCAAAAGTTTAGAAAATACCTCGGACAGGATTTAAAAAATATTGAAGAAAGAAAGAAAATTGCTGAAAAATTAATACTAGAAGAAATACACAAATACAACATAATAAAAGATCCGCTAGAAATTGAATTATCCCATGAAGAAATAGAATCTATTAAGAAAATAGAAGCAAAAATACCTTTAAAAGTTAGCCATTTGTCAAAAGGAGACTGGCAGGAATTCTCAAAGATATTTACTTATAACACTAATGCAATAGAAGGAAGCAAACTCAATCAAGAAGAAGTCAAGAACCTTTTGGAAAAAGATAAATGGCCTAACAAATCAAAAGAGGACATAGCAGAAGCTTTGGGTGTTAATGAAGCAATCTCGTATATTAGAACTACAAAAGAACATATATCTATTGATTTAATCAAAGATATTCACAAAATTGTTTTTAGAAATTCTAAATTTTTTGCAGGTAAATTCAGAAAAAAAGGAGAAGAAGTTGTTGTAATTGATAGCAATAAAAATATTGTCCATGAAGGTGCATCCCAAGAAAGAATAAATCATTTGCTAAATGAACTTGTTAAATGGTATAATAAACATAAAAACAAATATCCTGCTTTGGTGCTTGCAGCAGTTGTCCACAACCAATTTGAAAATATTCACCCTTTCAGGGATGGAAACGGTCGCGTTGGAAGGATATTGCTAAATAATATTTTAATAAAACATAATCTTCCACCAATAAATATTGATTTCAAGAAAAGATTAGAGTATTATGCAACCTTGCAATCTTATCAAAAAGAACATAATCTTAAACCAACCATAGAGCTTTTCTTAAATGAATATAAAGAACTAAAGAAAAAGATAGATTAAAAATAACTAACATATGTTAAAATAAATTAACATGAGAATATGATGCTCGAACTATGTATCATAGCTCCATTTAGAAGCTCTGTCGTTCTTGGTATTACCTAAAATATAACATATCGACTAGAACTATATGCTTTTATATAGCTTACCCCCTACAATTAGAGATTAAAATGTAAAGGGTAAGATTTATATATTAGTTAATGCTATTAAAAGCCATGGTTTACATTTACAAAAAAGCTATTGGAAATAAGGAATATTACTACTTGAGAGCCTCAGAAAGAAAAGGAACAAAAATAGTAACCAAAGATCTAGCTTACTTAGGTGATAATCTAGAAAAAGTTAAAAATAATCTCACAAAATTACCCCAATATAATGATCAAATCAGAAAAACCTACAAAACAATTCATAATTTTTTAGAATCAAATAGATACTTAGAAAAAATTAAACAATCCAAAATTAAATCAGACAATTACCTTGGAGATAAATTATTCGAAATTGAAGCTTGTAAATTGCATTACAACAAAGAATTCCAACATTACAATAAATTAACAAAGGAAGAAATTTTCAAAAATTTCATAATAGAATTTGCATTCAATTCAACCAATATGGAAGGCAATACTATTAAATTAAGCGAAACTAGGAATTTATTGCAAAATGGAATTAGCCCAAAAGATAGACCTTTAAGAGATATTTATGATTTGAAAAATACAGAAGAAGTATTTAATTGGCTTCAAGAATCCAAAGAAAAAATAATTAATGAGTTAATCATTGAAATTCATAAAAGATTAATAACAAATATTGATAAAAGAATTGGATACAGAACGCAAGATGTAAGAGTAATTAAAGCTAACTTCAAAGCAACTCCTTTTCCATATATAAAAGCAGACATGGATATTTTATTAAATTGGTATGAAAAAAATAAAGATAAATTACACCCACTAGTCTTAGCTATTATATTTCATCATAAATTTGAAACAATTCACCCTTTCTTTGATGGAAATGGCAGAACTGGAAGAATTTTGCTTAATTATATATTAATGATAAACAATTATCCCCCAATGGTTATTCACACTAAAATTAGAAGCAATTATCTCTTAGCATTAAGAAAAGCCGATAAATCAAATTTAAAAGAATCAAATATTAAGGATTATGATTTATTAGTTAACTTTGTAGCTGACGAAATGGTTAAATCTTATTGGAATATATTTTTATAAAAATATGGTGCGCGAGCCGAGATTCGAAATCCCCAATAACTCCCTAAAGAGCTATTTCTCGGGTCTCAGCCTTGGCAAGGCCGAATTATCTACGGATCATTCAGATTAACCGCTGAACTACTCGCGCATTCAAGGAAACAAAAATATCAATGGTTTATATAACTTTTGACTAAAACAATAAAAGCCTCGGACACGGCAAATGCCCACGTAGGCTTTTTAAATCCCTATTTACTAAATTTAATAAAATAATTTTTTAAAGGAGGCACTATGAAGGTTACACCACAAATTAAAGAACTAATAATCAATGGAAGATCACTAAATAACATAAATAGAACCACAGGAATAGCCAAATCAACACTTTATTATCATTATAAAAAATTAAAAGGGAAAAAATACAAAGAAATTAAAACAAATTTTAAGAATAAAAAAGACTTAGGAGAATTCTTAGGCATTTTTTCAGGAGATGGAACTTTTTCTAAAGACAAAAGAGGTCATTATAAAATAAGATTCTCTATAGGATATTATGAAAAAGAATATGCCCAAATATTAGAAAATAAAATGTTAACTTGGTTTAATAAAAAACCTCACAAGTATTATTCTTATTTTAAAGGCAATCTTTCTGCAATAATTCTTTCTTATAATTCAAAAATTATTTATGAATTAATTCAAAAACACTTATATTGGGAAGGTAAAAAAACTTATTCAATAAAATTAAAAGAATTAAATCTTAATAATCATGACTTTAATAAAGGATATTTAAGAGGCTTAATTGATACAGATGGTTCATATTATGCACCAAAAAGAAGATTATCCTATTCAACAGTTTCTAAACAATTAGCAGATCAAGTTATTATAATTATAGAAAAATTATTAATAAAACCAAAAGTTTATATAATAAAAAAAGAAGGTTGCTCAGACCTATATACAATATCATTACATGGAGTTAATTCAAAAAAATTAATCCAAATTATCAATCCAACAAATCCAAATAAAAATCCTTTTAAAGATAAAATAAAATATAAAATCTAAAGCACCCTTAGTACATTGGTAGAACGCGAGCTTCCCAAATTTGGAAACAGCTCGAAAGGCGGGTTCGATTCCCGCAGGGTGCATCCAACAAATATATTAATCACAAAATAAACCCAAACTTATGGCCGATTGGAAAGAAGCATTTCTCAAAAGATATTCTGAATTAACAGACATTGACAAGTTCACAGAATCTTCCTTAAAACCATTAAGAAAAACAATAAGAGTAAACACACTAAAAACTTCAATTCAAGAAATAAAATCTAGATTTGACCTCAAACCAATACCCTGGTGCAAAGAAGGCTTCTTCATAAACAAACTATCCGTTGGAAATACAAAAGAACATTACTTAGGTTATATTTATCTCCAGGGCGCAGCTTCAATGATTCCCCCATTAGTTTTAAACCCAAAGCCAAATGATATTATTTTAGACACTTGCGCATCACCAGGATCCAAAACTACACAAATGGCAGCAATGATGGAAAATCAAGGACTAATAATCGCAAACGATAGTAAAATTGACAGATTAAAACCATTAACACTTAATCTTCAAAGATGTGGAGTAACAAATACAATCATAACAAGAATGGAAGGCCATTGGTTCAAAAATAGATTCGATAAAATTCTTTTAGATGCTCCTTGTTCTGGTATTGGTACAATCAGAAAATCCTATAAGACTATAAAAATGTGGAATCCACAAACAATAAAAAAAATGTCTAGTTTACAAAAAAGATTAATTGCAAACTCTTTTGAAATTCTAAATGAAGGAGGTACATTAGTTTATTCTACTTGTACTTTAGAGCCCCATGAAGATGAAGCTGTTGTAGATTACTTATTAAAAAGATATGATAATGCGAAATTAGAAAAATTTTCATTAGACTTAAAACGCGGTTCAATAACAGAAGAATTTGAAGGTGATGTCTATTCTTCCGAAGTCAAGAAATGTTTGAAACTCTGGCCCCAAGATAATGATACTGAAGGTTTTTTTGTTGCAAAGATTAGAAAAGATTAATTATTATTTGCTTCAATCACAGAATCATTAAACAAATCTGAAACTTGATAAACCAAACTAGTAATTCCAATAGAACCCACAATTAATCCTATAGCAATTTTTCTTTTTGAATTTAAACTTAGTTCTTTAATTTTTTTAGGATAGGACTTTCTTTTACATTCTTTAATACCAAATAAATCTCTAGAAACATCAATAGCATATCCAACAGGAGCACCATTAAATAAAGATAAACCCATAGAAGCCCCAGTCGCCAAAGCAATAGTTTCAAAATCCCTTTCACCAGCAACATAATACATGATTGGAGAAAAAAATAAATTAAAAGTAACACTATATCCTAAATCACAAACAACTTGTTTAATTTCAGAAGTTACCTCAGAAACACCAAAACTTTTCTTCCAAAAATCTCTTCCACTAGAATAAACTTTTGCGAATCCAAAATAACCAATACCGGCAGCAAATAATCTAGCATTAATAGAATTTTCAATAGACAATCCCGAGGCTATTTCAGAAATAGCAAAGATTGGATTAGATTCTGTAATCATTGCAGTAGTATCAACAAAATGTTTCCTTAATTTATCTTCAAGCATAAATCTTTCGCAAACAACCACTATTTAAAACTATTTAAAACAATAAAAATAATAAATTACTAATTCCAGCTAAAACTAAAGAGAATTTTAAACCAAATAATAATCCTAAAATTAAAGCAAATATTTCCCCAAGTCTTAACATAAACTCTCTAAAAAAAATAAACCCAGCAACCTCTTCTCTCTTTGTACGCGTATAAGTTTTTGCTAATAAAGGTACATCAATACCAGCACTACTAATATGTTCAGTCAATCCAAATAAGAAAACACTTAATGGATTCCACGCAAATACCCTCAATATTGAAACAACACCATTTATAGGTGCAAAAGTTCTAATCATTCTTCCTCTTCCAAAATTATCAGAAGTCTTTCCTATAAAATATCCAAATATCCCAACTAACAAAGTCCCTAAAGTTGTCAACCAACCTAACGAAATATAACTTCCTAAAATTAAAAAAACAAATATAGGCCAAAAAATACCCGCTACTGTATACCTAATTCCTTGTGCA
>JAGWAA010000001.1 GCA_018302165.1 Candidatus Woesearchaeota archaeon | reverse complement strand
AACTTCAGCTTTTGGCTTACCAACATCTTTTATTGTAAATTGAATCAACCTATTCAAATTCTTTTTTTCAACAATATCCCTATCAATAATAGTAATATCCCCCTTTAAATTAGGTATAATCAAGTTCCCAGTTGTTCCACATCCAACTACAATAATTTTCATACTATTTTAATTTAATAATAGCTTTTAAATATTCCCTTCAGAAAATCAGAAGATTTATATAGTAGTTATAGTTAGTATATAACATGGAAAAAACAACAATACAACTAAATCAGGTTACAGTTGAAAGATTAAAAAATTTTAAGAATTTTGAAAGACAATCCTATGATGAAGTAATTAATCTTCTTTTTGATGAAATAGAAGAAGAGAGTTTAAGTGAAAAGGAAATTTCTGAAATTCAACAAGGACTTGAAGATGTAAAGAAAGGAAGAGTTTATTCTATTTCCTCTGTCGCAAAAGAATTGGGTATTACATTAAAATAAAATGTTCCAAATTGAATTAACCGATACAGCTAAGAAATTTGTTAATAAATTGAATAAAAAAGATGCTGAAATTATTCTTAATAAAATCTATTCAATAAGAGATAATCCATTTAGATTTTTAAAGAGACTACAAGGAGAAAAATTATGGCGTTTAAGGATAGGAGATTATAGGGCTATAGTTGATGTAATAGTTTCTGCAAATAAAATAATTGTAATTAGGATAGGTTATAGAAAGAATATTTACGAGGAATAACAATCTTTTTAAGGTTAATTTTTATCTATTTTCTTATGCAACTCCAAGATTTACTCAAAAAGGTTGAATCTTATGGTTTAGATATAGAACTTATTAAAAAAGCTTACATATTCGCAGAGATTAAATAAGGATCTTTATATTCAGCACCCTTTAAATGTAGCTTTTATTTTAGCAGAATTAAAATTGGATGAGGCAACAATCTGTGCAGCTTTGCTACATGACACTATAAAATATCCCCAGATTTCAATTGATGATATTACTAATAATTTTGGTAAAGAAATTTCTCAGTTGGTTGAGTCAGTTAATCTAATTAATAGTATCAAAAACTTTTCTCGTGAGGAATACCAAGCAGAAATAATTAGAAAAGTAATCTTAGCAACTGTAAAAGATATTAGAGTAATCTTAATAAAATTAGCAGATCGTTTACATAATCTTAGAACTATAGATGTACTCCCAGAAGAAAGAAAAAAAAGAATTGCTCAAGATATTTTAGAGATATACTCTCCATTAGCTCATAAATTAGGAGTCGCAAATATAAAATGGGAGCTTGAAGATCTCGCATTAAAACAACTTCAACCAGAAATTTATAATGATATCTACACAAAAATAAAACGTTCTCAGAAAGATAGAGAAAAAGAAATTGAATATATTAAATCTTTTTTAAATTCAGAATTAAAAAAACATAATTTTTCCTATGAAATTACTGGTCGTCCAAAACATATTTATAGTATTTACAAAAAAATATTGAAAAAAAATTTAACTTTTGAAGAATTAATGGATTTAACAGCATTAAGAATAATCACTGATACAAAACATCACTGTTATGAAATCTTGGGTATTATTCATAATATTTGTACTCCTGTTCAAAACTGCTTTAAGGATTATATAATCTCCCCAAAACCAAATATGTACCAATCATTACACACAGTTGTCATAGGTCCTACAAAAAAGAATATTGAAATTCAAATTAGGACTAGAGATATGCATGATACTGCTGAAAAAGGAATCGCTGCACATTGGAAATATAAAGGAATTGCTGAAGATAAAGAACTGGATAAGAAATTAAAATGGATGATGGAAATTAGTTCTCTCCAAAAAGATTCTGATGCGAAAGAGTTCTTAAAAACAGTTAATGTAGACTTGTTTGAAGATGAAATATTTACTTTAACTCCAAAAGGTAAGATAATTCAATTACCAAAAGGTTCGACTATTGTTGATTTTGCTTATGCTGTTCATTCAGAGCTTGGAGATAAATGCATTGCTGCAAAAGTTAATGGTAATTTTGTTCCTCTTAGAGCAACTATAAAAAGTGGTGATTTAATAGAAATAATCTCTTCAAGAACCCAAAATCCCTCTCGGGATTGGCTAAAATTTGTTAAGACTCCAAAAGCAATCTCAAAGATAAAAAAGTATATTCTTGAAACCAAAGGCTTGCATTCAAATTCATATCTCAATCGTTCAGATTCTAAAAAAGAATTAGAAGAATGTATAATCAAAGTTGATTCAATGTTAGATCCTAAATTAACAATTGCAAAATGTTGCCATCCATTACCAGGAGATAAAATAACTGGTTTGATTCGTTCAATAAATAAAGTTGCAATACACAAGTCTGATTGTAAAATAATTAAGAAAACAATCTCTAAAAAGCGTGTTGTTGTTCACTGGATTAATGATTTGGGGAATAAAATTAGTCTAAAGGTCGATGCTGAAGATCGTTCAGGTCTTTTCACAGAGTTATTGAACTGTATGATTGCATTTAGTATTCCTGTTAAGCAAGCAAAAGCTAAACCAATTAGTGATAATTATATTGAAGGCACTTTCACAATTGAGTTTCATAATTTAAACCAACTTCATGAGTTAATTCAAAGATTAAGAAAAATTCGTAGTGTAAGAAAAATCTTTATTGAATTGATTTAATTTTTTAGAAATCATAACCTTTTTATACTTCTACGTAATATTACGTAATATGCTAATAAGTAAAATAAGTCGCGGTTCTGTAATGGACCAAATATATCTCCCTAAAAAAAGAAAAGGTTTGCAAGTTGGTTGTTTTGTAGCAATAGAAGAAATAAAAACTCAATCTATAATTATTCCTTATTATTATAATGTCTCTTATATCGAACCAATTAAAGAAGAAATTATAAAAAGTATTTTTGAATTCTTAAAAGATGAAGAAAATATTTTAGTAGCTGGTTCATTTATTGAAGAAGGTTTCTCTTTTGAAGACTTAGACTTGATTATTTTTGGAAATTCTGAAGGTGTAAAAGAATTTGTTAAATCTAATTATGGAATCAATGTCCATTTAATTGAGATAAATTCTAATGATTTTCATAAAGGTATTAATACAGATCCATTATTTCAAATGATTGGTAGCAAATTTATTGCAAAAAATAGGCTTATTTTAAATATGCAGAATAAAATAGACTTCAAATTGATGGACTTAGCCTTAGTAAAAAGTGAATTAATTCTAACAAATTATGAAATATCATCAGGTTCAGAAAAATACAAACTTCTCAGAAATGCCTTTGCAATAAAAAGATTTATTGAAAATAAACAAGTTTCTAAAGAATTTATTGACAAAGATATAGAAAATTATTTTTATAATGGATTTATAAAAGATTTTCAAAAAAACATTATTCCATTGAAAGATTTTCAGAAAAAGTTCAAAAGGTTTTATGAAGCTTTATTTAGTCAAATCCTAGATGGTATCAAGAAACAAGAAAAAATTATTAAAAATAATCCTAGGAAATCTTAGTAATGCAATTCTTCATGAAATACTTGCAGAATCTCTTCTTAAAAAAATAAAATAAAAAATTAAGAAGCTAATGCTTCTTCTATAACTGATTCAAAGTCAGCATATGGTCTTGCTCCAACAATCTTTTCTCCATTGATAAAGAAAGCTGGTGTTCCTGTTACTCCATTTTCACTTCCAACATCCATATCTGCTTCAACTTCATCAGCCATTTCGCCATCGTCCAAACAAGTATTGAATTCTTCTGTATCCAATCCTAAATCAACTGCATACTGTTTCAAATCCTCTACAGTTAATGCATCATTATTTTCGAATAATGTGTCATGGTATTCTTCAAACTTGCCTTGTGCGAAAGCACACTCTGAAGCTTCTGCAGCCTTTTGTGCATTCTCATGGAAACTCAATGGGAAGTTCATAACGACTATCTTAACATCATCAGGATAATTTTCTAAAACTTCTCCCATTGTTATATACCCTTTTTCACAATATGGGCATTGGAAATCAGTGAACTCTATAATTGTAACAGTTGCATCTTCATTACCAATAAATGGTTGGCCAGTTGTATCAATTTCATAAGTTTCAGTTTCTGTTGGTTCAGTGTCTACATCTACAGTACCAGTACTTTCTCCAATTTCAATCACAGTTGGAAACATTAATTCTCCATCTTTAGAAAGATAAATTGTTGCTGCTTGGGTCTCTCCAGCACTAGATGTTAATGTAACTTCCATAATATACATTCCATTATCTTCAGAAACACTTTCTAGTTCCGCTGTTGCAAATCCGCTTAATACATCACTATTCAAGTAATCTATAGCATTATTTACTTTAGAATTTTTTGTAATCCCAAAATCTGGAAATCCTTGTGTGATTAAAACCATCAACAACAAAATCACTAGAATTGCACTAGTCCACTTCCATAATCCAGAATTAGCATTTCGACTATGTTTTATATGCTCTTTATGTTCTTCTAAAAGAACTCCTTTATCATCCATTTTAATAACCTCCGTAATTCTATTTTTTTAGATTAGTACCCTATATAAATATTATGTATATTCAGAGAATACATTCTTTTGCTATACAAATTCTTATAAATCATTTTTTAATAATTATTTAACTATGTCCCTATTTGATAACTTATTTAAAAAAACTTTATATTTCCCAGGTTGTACAGCGAAATTTATTGCTAAAGATATCCAGACTCGCCATGAAAAACTTTTACAGAAGTTTGGGATTAAATATGTCAAGCTCCCTGAACTTGAAGTTTGTTGTGGTAAGCCTGCTTTAGACTATGGTTACAAAGAAGATTTTGAAAAATTATTGAAATTGAACATAGAAAACTTTCGTGCTCAAGGTATTAAAAAGATAATCACTACTTGTCCTGTTTGTTATTCCATCTTCCAAAAATATTATTATGAAGATTTTGAAATAGAACATATCACACAAACTATTTTAAATAATATTCATAAAATAGAAAAGAAATCAGATGAAAGAATAACTATTTTTGATGCTTGTAATTCTCAAAAACTTCCTGAACTTTATAATAATCCTAGAGAGATTCTAAATAAATTAGGATATAATATCCAGGAATTAGAATACAATAAAGAACGTTCTATGTGCTGTGGTAAAACCTTAAAACTAGTTTCTCCTAAGGTTGCAAAATCCATGGCTGAAGCAGTTTTAGATTCAGTTAAAACAAAAAGATTAGTTGTTCTAACTCCTGATTGTTTTACACATCTTTTAGAGAACAACAGCAAAGGAATAAAAGTTGTTGAACTTTCGGAGGTATTAATATGATGAAGTTTAAAGAAGTCTTCCCTCCAACGGCTTATTCTGAAGCAATTGCAGATAAAATCACTTATGCTCGGGATGGTTCTGAATTTGAAGGCATTGTTAAGGCTGTAGTTTATCCTACAACAAGGGAACAAATTATAAACCTGTTAATGCTTGGTAAGTCTGAGAAACTTCATTTTACTATTCGTGGAGCAGGTACTAATACTTTAGGTTCTTGTGTTCCAGCAAATTCTGTTGTTGTTGATCTTTCAAGAATGAATAAAATTATTGAAATTACAACTGATTCTGTTACTGTAGAACCTGGTGTCATATTAGGAGATCTTCTGAAAGAACTAAAAAAGAAAGGATTATTTTTCCCAATTAAACCTTTAGAATACAATGTATGTTCTATTGGTGGTTTAGTTGCTATGAATTCATTTGGTTTAGACATTCGTTATGGTCGTGTTGAAAAATGGATTGAAGAATTAGAAGTAATTGATGGCAATAACAAAAAATTAAAAGTATCTGGTGCTCAATTAAAAGATTTTGTTGGTATGGAAGGTACAACTGGGATTATATATTCAATAAAACTAAAACTTCTTTCAGCACCATTACCAAAAACAATTTCCATTTTCAAATTTAACACAATTACGGCTTTAATGGATAAATATAATTTTGTTTCAAATAATAAACATGTAATTTCAGTTTATTTCTTAGACGAGTTCTGCTCCAGTTTTTTAGAATTAGGTAATTCTCTGCTATTGATAGTAGAATATGATAATGATAATGGTGTTCTAAAATCCGAGGAAGAAATAGCAAATTTAGATTTATTTATGGAAAGACTTCAACACCTATTAATTAATAAAAAATATGTTTCAAAAGAAGATCCATTTATTCCATTAGAAAATATTCCTCAATTTATACAATGGTTGAGAAAGAATGCAATCCCCTGTTATGGTTATATGCATTTAGGAATATTCCATCCTTGTTTCAGAGAAGCTTCTCCATTAAATACAGAATTATACAATGTTGTCAAAGTTCTTAAGGGGCTAGTTCCTGGTGAGTATGGTATTGGAATAAAAAGAAAACAATTCCTCTCAGATTCAAAATTATCTAGAATAAAATCAAATTATGATCCCAGTAAAGTATTCAACAGAGGTGTTTTAATTGATTAAATGTAATGAATGTGGTTTATGCAAAGAATCATGCCCTGTTTACAGAGCTGTAAAAAAAGAAAGTGTCTCTCCAAGAGGCTTTGCGATATTAGACAAAAAACAAAATTATGATAAGGCTTTATATTATTGTACTTTATGCAACAATTGTAAAGTTGCTTGTCCATATGGAGTAGATCTTAAATTAGAAGAATTAAGGGAAAAAGTTCTTGAACAGAATGGTGAAACTGAATCCATTAGAAAAATGATTGCAAATTTAAGAGAATTTGGTAATCCTTACGGCATGTCTGTTGGGATAAAAGATCAATAATTTATTTTTTCTAAACATTTCTCTAAATCGTTTGGATAACTTCCCAAGATAAAATATTTTTCAACATCAAATAATAATTCTTCTCTTTCTACATAAAAATCTGTTGCAAATAATTCCCATCTATCTTCTTTTTTTTGTTTTAGCTCTTCACATCTTGCTTGTAATTCAATTCCTATAGCTATATCATTTGTATTATTTACTTCTATAACTCTATCTACATAAACATATTGTATCTTAACACATCCAATTAAAAGAATTAATGGTAAATATTTCATTTCAAAACTTCTCCAGTTTTTCTGGACCATAATACAAAGTCTAACTCATCCATATTAATCCCTATTTTAAAAGAAAATTTTTTCATTTTATCTTCAATCTCAAAATATTTTTTCTTATTCATTCCAATAGGGATTTCTGAAATTACTTTAAACTCAACTAGTGAATTTAATATATGTTTATCTAAAATTGCATACCCTGAATGCCCAATATTTCTTAAAAAATGTGATGCTTCTTTATATCCAATTCCTTTAAAATTTTCTACCAAATAATCTCTTTCAAATTTTATGGAAGTTTTTTGTGCATGATATATAAAATTGGCTCTGCGATTATAAAATCTACATGATAACGAATGTAATTTATCTCTAATTTCTTCTTCATTCCCATTAAAAATAATTTCGCCAACATTATCCATAACTCTTGATGCCATTTTTGAAGAAGTATTTGCTGCAAGGATACAAAAACAAAGCTCTTGAAATATTTCTTTTTTGTTCTTCGGCTGTTTGAATTCATTCAACCTTGAATCAATTATTGGCTTAACTTTTTTGTAATGTTCCAATAATTCTTTTGATTTCGGTGAGGACTTCATCTTTGGTTTTTGAGGTAGTATCAATATAAGAGTCATAATTATTTTTGTCATCAATATTTATTCCATAAATATCTTTGTATCTTTCACCATCAGTTTTCCATCTAATCCTATTCCTTTCAGCAAGTTCTTCAACAGTTTTTGCCTTTGCTTCAGATTTTCTCTGATCTGAAAAAACTCTCCTTGCTGCTTCTTCATAAGACACATCTAAAAATATTTTTATTGAATCCGGAATAAAATGAAATGCTAATCTACTATCAAAAATAAAATTATCTTCAGTTTCACCAATTTTTTTTACCCATTCGTCTACCATATTATCAATTTCTTTAGGTGTAACATGTGACCAGTTCTCAATAGTATATCCTTTCTCCAATGCAATTTTTCTCATCAAATCTCCTGTTGAATAATGTTTTAAATTAAATTCTTTTGCCAAGGATTTAGCAATCGTAGATTTTCCAGAACCACCTTTACCACAGAGTGTAATTTTCATTTTATTGTACAATAACCAATTAATCTAAATCTATGTCCCACCAATCTAGAAACTGTAATTTTATCAGTTTTACTTGCACAAACTGGTATCTTCAATTTGACTATAAAATAATTTTTTGAAAGTTCAGTAACAATACCAACAGTGGTTGCAGAATTTACATTCAACATTAAATTTTCTCCTTTTTTGATTGGATCAACATTCAATTCTTTTTCACTTCCAACAACCCTTTTCAATAAGAATGGTATTAATTGCATTTCATAATAAACCTCTGGCATCTTCCCACTAAAACCAACCACATTTCCAGTTAATGAATCTGATTTAACTAATGCTGGATCTAATTTAGTCAATAAAGCAATTGATGCTCCGGGTTGCGCACTTTCAAGATTTGTTTCGCCAGTTCTAATGCTTGCGATTACTGTGGTTATTGGTGTCCAGAAAACTTTTCCTTCTCTTTCCTGTTTTCTTCCGGGTCTTATTTCAATTTTATCCCCTATTTTTATTACACCTTGTTTCAATGCACCCCCTAAAACTCCTCCAAGAATTTTATTATACTCTGTTCCGGGTTTATTTATATCAAAACTTCTTGCAATGAACATTAGTGGTTCTTTATTTATATCTCTAACTGGAGTTTTAAAAGTTTCTTCAATAGTTTGAATCAAATAATCAATATTAACATTATTTTTTGCAGATATTGGAATAATAGGCGCATTTTCAGCAATGCTACCTTTTACAAATTCTTTTATTTGTTTATAGTTTTCTACGGCTTCTTCTTCACTGACTAAATCAATTTTATTTTGAACAATTATAATTTTTTTTATTCCACACATTTCTAATGCCATTAAATGTTCTTTTGTTTGTGGTTGCGGACATTTTTCATCGGCTGCTACTAATAATAAAGCTGCATCGACAATTGCACTTCCTGAAAGCATAGTAGCCATTAAAGTTTCGTGTCCTGGTGCATCAACAAAAGAAACAGACCTTAATTTCATAGCTTTTCCGCCACATTCACATTTTTCTGAAACCCCATATTTTTTACATTTTTCACAATAGTAAAAAGTAGTATTCGCATAACCTAATCTGATTGTAATTCCTCTTTTGATTTCTTCAGAATGAGTATCAGTCCATTTTCCAGAAAATCTTTGTGTGATGGTTGTCTTACCATGATCAACATGCCCAACTAAAGCAATACTTATCACTGGTTGTTTTGATTCTTCTTTTACAACAATTTTATCCTCTTTTTTAGTTTCTTTTTTTGCTTTAGCCATATAAATTCAAAAATTTCCTTAATTTATAAAGCTATCCTGAGTTATTTAAGATGATTAATTCTTCTTTCATAATGCCCAAATCTAACATATCCATATCCAAAAATTAATGCTGCTAATATCAAAAAGATAATCCCTAATATTGCTGTTAATTTTGTTAAAAAGAATATAATTAAAACCAAACCTGTCAAACAAAAAGTTAATGCTGTTCTAATGTATGCTAATAATTTTCTTTTATTAACAAGTTCTATTTTATCTTTACTCATATAGCTTTGTAAGGAATCTCTTATTTTCATTATTTATTCATAAATCTAAGAACTTTAAAAACTTATTTCTTTTGTTTTCCTTTAACATAAATATGTTCGCCTTGTTCTTCAACTTCAATTTCTTCTAAATCATTAATTACAATATCATTCCCTGGTAAAAGATAATTTACATCTAATCCTTGAATAATCACTTTATGCACTTTAGAATAATCAATAATCTTTTTTGGTCCTTCAACACTTAAATGTGGATTATTTTCATCAAATAGACTGATAAAGCAAGGCCTGTGTGAGAAATCATCTTCATAATGTTTTTTTCTTGCTATTAATGCACTCTTGGTTTTGTATTTCATTGACCTAATCCTCTGAGGACAATGCTATTCGGCAACCTTTTCTTCTTTTTTTCCGAAGATATCTTCTAATGCTTTGTTACCGTATTTTTTAACGCTTAGATTAATTTGCGCTGTTTTGACTGTGATAGTATTTCCGCATACTGTTTTTCTTAATTTCATACCTGGTCTATTGATTTTTACTCCAACTCCACCACCAAGTAAAGCTCTTTTTCTAACTGGCCCTTCAATATCTTTTCTTAATGGGAATCCAGCATGATCGCTTCCACCTCTAATTTCTAGGTCATAACCTTCTAATCCTAAAAAGTCTCCTTCAACTTTATCTCCGATTTTCTTCCCAACTAAAGAAACATCTTCTAAAGTCTTCTGATAAGTCTTTCCAGACTTTACATCGTTTACTACATATCTAACTTCTACCATCTTATAATTAATCTAAAGTTTTCAGCTTATTTATAAATCTTTTGTAGGGCTATTTTTCAATCTTTAGAATAGTAACAAGCCCAATTCCTTCTGAAACACTTCTAATGCTTCAGCACATCTGACTCTGAATCTTCTATAGAGCTTTTCTTCAAGCCCAATATTTGGAAAGTTTCTTAAATTTGTAATTAAACTAACGTCTGGTTCCGCTATCCTTCGCATTCTTTTTATTAAATCTATAACTAAAGCTTTTAATTTCTTTTCAGGCAACTCTGATTCAATATTTTTTAGAATTTCATCCCAAGTCCTTTTTTTATGATAGGACCTTTCTTCCTTTGCTGCACAGATAGCATCAACTAATGATTCACTATATTCATTTATATCAAGATTTGAAGTTTTTAAAATTTGATGATGTTTTTGTTTTTTATGTAATTCTTTTCCAATTTCTATTTCTTGTTTAAATTCTGTTTCAGCATTACCATTTTTAAAACCTAATGCTAATCTTAAAGCAACATCTATCTCAAATTTATTATTTAATCCCTCTAAATCATGTATTTTGTTTAAAGAATGAAGATTTAATGCAGCTAAATAATAATGCACTTCCATAGAATGCCTTAATGTTGCAACTAAATATTTCTCTAATTCTTCTTTTTTAGCTAACATATCTTTTGTTGATTTGAATATCTATTTAAATATTACCGAAAGATTATAAATATATAATTTTTTTAATCTTCATATGAAAGTTGACTTTGAGACTTCTGATAATGTATCAATCATTGGTAATTACTGGCCTTCAGATTCTGATAGAGCTGTTATTTTAGTTCATATGATGCCTGCAACAAAAGAATCTTGGACTCCTTTTGCGGATTTATTATCTAGAAATAATTTTGCAATTTTATCTTTTGATTTAAGAGGCCATGGAGAAAGTGTTATTCAAGAAGATAAGAAGCTAGATTTCAAATTATTCATGGATGATGATCACAAAAAATCATTACTCGATATAGATGCGGCAGTAAATTTTGTTGATAAAAAAGAAATATTTATCATTGGTGCATCTATAGGTGCAAACTTAGCATTATGGTACCAATCATTACATCCAGAAATTAAAAAAATTGTTCTATTATCTCCAGGGATAAATTATCGAGGTATAGACTCATTAAAAATTGCAAAAAATATTTCTGATAAACAACAAGTTTTCATAGCTTCTGGAGATTTTGATGGTTCTAGCCCATTTACAAATACTATTATGTCCCAATCAATAGCCTCTTTACTTCCCCATGTTTATCATAAAAAAATAAACTCTTCAGCACATGGTTCAAATTTATTAATAGAAAATATACAATTAATGCAAGAAATTATTGACTGGTTGAATCATTGACTTTTTTATTCTCCAGATAATTCATAAGTATAAATGATGTTCCAAAAATCATAGGTATAGAATATCCTTTTATTAATGGCCAAGCAGTATCAAGATTCATATCTTCAAAACCAATTCGATAACCTACACTTGCTATACTTACAACACCAATTGAATTAATAACTATTCCCAAAATATATCCCAAATTATCTTCCATAATTTTTTCAATTTTTGTTTCTATACTCATCTTCAAACCCCCCATAGATTATTTGCTCTTCTTTTGATCTCAGCAAGCTCCTTTAAAATATTAACTTCATCATTAGTTAAAAATTTCTTAAACTCTTTTAATTTCTTAAAATTATTTTCATTCATATCTACATAAAAAATAT
The DNA here is from genome assembly GCA_018302165.1 of Candidatus Woesearchaeota archaeon. Lineage (GTDB taxonomy): Archaea > Nanobdellota > Nanobdellia > SCGC-AAA011-G17 > GW2011-AR17 > JAGVZZ01. The sequence goes on along the minus strand of JAGWAA010000001.1, from coordinate 11,798 downwards.
CCTCTTCATGAATTTGCCTTCCAGCAGTTACCCCTGGTATTGATAATGCAACTTGAATTCCTCTCTCTGCTTCTTTAACAGATTCTTTTTCATATTCAATAGTTTTGATATGCCCAACAACATCTCCATTATTTTTTATCAAATCAATATCAGGTCTTAGTGTTCCAGAAATAATTTCAACACCAATAACACAAGGATTATTTTGTCTAAATGTACACCCTTTCAAGAATTTTATTTTTGCAGGCCTAATCAAACCCAATAATTCTTTTTGTTCTTCTTTTTTAGTTTCTTCATCTCTCCATTTTTCTAAATCTTCAATTAATTGATAAATAACATTATGTGATATTATTTTTACTTCTTTGATATCTCCAGGGTTAACATTAAAACAAAGTATAATTTTATTTAATGGATCTACTGATGCTTGTGCTGCAACAATATCTTTTTTTGTAATCATCCCAACTGATGCCTTTTTCAAAGGAATTTGTTTTTGTTTTAACATTCCAACCACGGCTTCTAAAGAACCTAATGAATCTGCTTTTACAACTATTCCTTCACCATCTGTTTCCATAACAACTTCTTCAACTTCTTCTTGAATCTTTTCTCTTAATTCTTTTTCATCATTATTTATTACAAAGATTGGCATTCCTGCAACAACATCTTTAATTCCAACTGCATTAACTTTAACTCCAGCGGCAGCAATAACCTCTTTTACTGGGCTATATTTGTTTTTTTCATCTGGTAAAAATAATCCTTTGACCTTAGTAACAATAGGTTCATTCAATCCTCCAATTATAATTGGATCATTAACCCTAATTTTCCCTTCATAAATTATAACATCTAAACTGGTCCCTAAGCCTTGTTCTTCTTTGACCTCTAAAACTGTTCCTTTTGCAGCGGCATTCGAATTTAATTGTAAATTTTCTTCTAAATATTTTAATGCTAATCCAATTAATACCATCAATAATTCTGGTACTCCCTCACCATCTTTTGCAGAACAAGGAACAATAGCAATGGTCTTAGTATAATCATCAACTCTATCAAATCTATCCGCTTGAATTCCTAAATTATATAATTTCCCAACAATCTCATAAAGTTTTGTTTCAATTAAAGTTTGTATTTGTGGAGTTTGCTTTGAAATCATCTCTAACATAAATTTAGATTCAACTTTTCTCCAACCATTAACTAAATCAATTTTGTTTAATGCTATAACGAATGGAGTCTTGTAAGTTTTTAAAATTGTAATACATTCTTCTGTTTGTGGTTTTATTCCTTCATTAATATCAATAACCAATACTGCAAGGTCTGCTAAGTTCCCTCCACGTTTTCTCATATTACTGAATGCAGCATGCCCTGGAGTATCAATAAAAACCAACCCTGGAATTTCAATTTGTTTATTTTTTAATAAATCTCCACAGATTTTTTGTATAGTTTTTAATGAAATTGAAGATGAAGAAATCATTTGTGTAATAGCCCCTGGTTCAGACTCAACTACTGCTGTTCTTCTTATAGTATCCAAAGTTTTAGTTTTTCCACTATCAACATTTCCCATTACCACTACTAAAGGTTGCCTTAACATAATATTAGAGAATTTTATTTGTTATATAAAACTTCCTTTTAATATCTAATTAATTGTTTATATGAAATAATTTGAAAACCTAAAAAACTAAAATATGTTTCAAAACCTCCAAATGGAACTTCATTTTGATTAACTAGTGCCCTAGAAAATAAGATATCAAAACCAGCATTTCTTGCACCTAATCCAGTATCTGCAACACAATCTGTAGCATACACTCCTGAGAATAAGATTCTTTTAACTTTCTGTTCAAGAAACCAATCTTTTGGTTTTACTTCTCCTCTAATCTCTTCGGGTTCAAATCCATTTGCATAGATTTTTTGTAAAGAAGTATTTCTTGGTACTGCTTTCACATTTTCAGAAATTTCATTAATTGTCCTTTCTCCTATATCATATTCAAAAACTAAAACAGGTATATCTTTTTGTGCTGCAACTTCCAAAACTCTTCTTTGTTTTTTAACTAATCTTTTAACTTCCTCTTCAGGAATTTTTTTAAGAAATGATTCCTGCATATCAACAATTGCAATTCCTAAATCATTTGTATTAATCATTTTTCTTTATTTGGGAAAATAAACTCTTTTGCTCCTCTGATCCCTGGATTTTGCCATTGTGTTATAGTTAAATTATTATTAAGACATTCAAATAAACTCCCTAATGGGAATCGTCCTGGATTATTTTTCATAAATTTTAAAATCCCATCACTCAATAATAATCTATTCCCTTCACTTTTTCTATCAGCGTATGCTAAATAGCCCTCTTGAGTTGCAGCAAGGATTGTCATCCCTATTCCAGAATATGATCCCATCATACCTGCATGACAACAATCAAAAATCGCTAATTTTTCTCCTCTAATCCTTCTTAATTTTTCCATTAAAACATTTCTATCATAAATTCCATTATTCAACTGAAACCCAGGTATTCCATGATGCCCACAATAATAAAAAATAAATGTTGGTAACCTCAGTGCTTCCATACTTAATCGTTGAGCTTCATCCAATAATCTACTCAAACTTTCTTTTTGAACATTTTCTCTCATTGGAACAACTCTAAATCCTCTTTCTCGGAATTCAACTTCTAATTCATCAATAATTTTCTGGACTCCTAATTTTCCATTTTCTTGTTCAAAGTCCAGTCCACCAACTAGAATAGCATATCTTACTGGTGGTGTAAAAGCTGGTGTTATCATAAATTTTCCTTTTTCATATCAATAATTACTAAATCTTTTTTATCCAATAAAATCCCATTTTCAATAAAAAAATTATATGCAGGTGCAAGTTTTTCACATTCTCCATTACAAGTTTGTGCTGCGACAACATCTTTACTGGTTACAGGAATATAATCTAATCTTCTTGCGCTATCAGCAGTCTTTACAATGCATGCATCAGTATTAACCCCCATAAAATATGCAGTATCAACACCCCATTCATCAAGAACTCTTCTAGGATCTTCCTCTCTATACAAATTTCCATATCTTTCAAAACCATCATCTCTTTCTTTTTTCATAAATTCATATCTTGGTACTTCTTTAACTAAATCTGAGATTTCTTCAATAGTATTACTACCCCAATATTCAAAAACTAAAACAGGTACATCATATTTTTCAGCAGCATTTAAAACCATTTGTTGGTTTTTTACAATTCTATCAACTTCTTTTTTTGGAATATATTTTAAAAATGTTTCTTGCATATCAACAATAATTATTCCCCATTTATTTTTTTCTTCAAGGCTATCTAAACTAGATTGAGAGTTCTTTTCATATTTTTCAATTTGCTCTCTTTCATATTTAATCTCAAAATCTTCTTGACAAGCAAATCCTAACAATCCTATTAATCCATATATTCCGTTTTTCATATCAATTCCTCTATTATTTTATTTATAAATCTTACTATATTTGACTACTTAAAAGATACAACAAAACTCTATTCAAAACCTTTTTAAATCTTAACTTCTCATAATCAAATACAATTATAATTTTAAAAAAGGAGGGGAAAAAATGGCAAAAGTAAGTAGTGGTAAAGCAATGCTTGGTAGATGGGCTTTCTTAATCGGTGTTGTTCTGTCAGTAGTCTTTGGCTTATTTACAGGTTGGTCTTGGTTACCAGTTCTGTTGGTAGTCTTAGGATTAGTTGTCGGATTCTTAAACATTGAAGGAAGAGAAGTAAGTCAATTTATGATGGCTGGAACTGTGCTTGTTTTAATGGGTTACATGGGTGGCCAAACATTAGCTAGTATATCTTACCTAGCAAGTATCTTCAACAATTTATTGACACTTTTCGTGCCAGCTACAGTTGTTGTTGCTGTTAAGTCTGTTTTCTTGTTAGCAAGAGAATAAATTTTTTTATTTTTTTTATTTAATTTCCAAAATAATCTTCTCTAAATTTTTCAAACCAATTCTTATCAATCTTTAATTTTTCATCACTTTCTTTAGAAAGTTCTTCCAATAATTTTTTCTGTTTAGCACTTAACTTTGCAGGTGTACGAACTTGCACTCTTACTAATTGATCTCCAACGCCATGTCCATGAATATTTTCAACACCTTCTCCTTTCAAACGCAGCATTGTTCCAGATTGTATTCCCGCAGGAACTTTCAAATTAACTTCTCCTCGTATTGTTGGCACTTTCACAGAATCTCCTAATGCTGCTTGTGAGAAACTAATTGGTACTTCAACTAGAATATCATCTTCTTTTCTAATAAACATCTCATGTGATGTAACAAATATTTGAACAAACAAATCTCCATTTCTTGCACCAACTTCTCCTGCTTCCCCTTCTCCTGTCAATCTTAATGTTGAACCTTCGAATACACCTGCAGGGATTTTCACAGTGATTTTTTTATTATTCTTAACACGCCCATAACCTTTACATTCTTTACAAACATGTTTGATAGTTTTACCTTGGCCTCTACATGAATCACACATAGTTGTTTGTGCAAAGACTCCAAATGGTGTTCTAAATGTTTTTTGAATTCTTCCAGTGCCTTTACACTTCTTACAATTCTCTTCACCTTCTCCACCAAGCCCTTTACATTTTTCACATTTATCCAATTTAGAAATATTAATTTCTTTATTCACACCAAAGCACGCTTCAAGGAAAGTAATTTCCATTTCATATTTAATATCCCTTCCTCTATTTCTTCCACGCCCTCGTCTTCCACCAAGATCAAAAAAATTCTCAAAAGCATCTTCGAAACCTTGAAAATTTTGTCCATTAAATCCTTGAAAATTATTATTAGTTTCAGCACTTCCATATCTATCATAATTTTCCCTTTTGGAATCATCATTTAATGCAGAATAAGCTTCATTCAATTCCTTGAATTTCTGTTCAGATTCTTTGTTCCCTGGATTTAAATCTGGATGATATTTCTTTGCTAGAGTTTTGTAAGCTTTCTTAATCTCTTCTTTCGAAGCATTCTTCTCCACTCCCAAAGTTTCGTAATAATCCATTTTATTGATAATTTTTATATCTCACACAAGCAGTTCCACATCCGCCTTCACAGCATCCGTCTTTTTTTCTTCGAGATGTTTTTATTTCATATCCACCATTAGATGAAACTCCATAACTACCACTTGAAGGTTTTACGTATGAACTGCCTGTCTTTTGATACATCTATTTCTCCTCTTTTTCAAATTCAGCATCCACAACATTGTCATCAGCTTTTTTCTCAGTTCCTTCTGCACCTTGTTGTTGATACATCTTCATACCAATCTCTTGCACGACTTTATTTACTTTATCAATTTGCTTTTTGATTTTTTCTGCATCTTCACTTTTCAAAGCTTCTTTCAATTCATCAACTTCTTTCTGAATTTTTTCTTTGGTTTCTGAATCAACTTTATCTCCATACTCTGAAAGCATTTTCTCAGATGTGTAAACTAAAGTATCTGCATGGTTTTTAGCTTCAATTAATTCTGCCTTTTTCTTATCTTCTTCAGCATAACTCTCTGCATCTTTGACAGCTTTTTCCATCTCTGCTTTATCCATTCCAGAACCACCAGTAACAGTAATTTTTTGTGATTTTCCAGAACCTAAATCTTTCGCAGAAACATTTACAATTCCGTTTGCATCAATATCGAATGTAACTTCAATTTGTGGTATTCCTCTTGGTGCTGGCGGGATTCCTACTAAATCAAATCTTCCTAATGATTTATTATCAACAGCCATCGCTCTTTCACCTTGCATTACATGAATTGTCACAGCTGGTTGACTATCTGCAGCAGTTGAGAAAATCTGAGATTTTTTTGTTGGGATTGTAGTATTCCTTTCAATCAATTTTGTTAATACTCCCCCTAATGTTTCAATCCCTAATGATAGCGGCGTTACGTCTAAAAGTAAAACATCTCTAATGTCCCCTTTCAAAATTCCACCCTGGATTGAAGCACCTACAGCAACTGCTTCATCTGGATTAATGGATTTGTCTCCTTCTTTCTGCAATAATTCTTTGACTTTCTCTTGCACTGCAGGGATTCTTGTTGATCCACCAACCAGTAAAACTTTATCAATCTTTGATGGGTCTAAGTTTGCATCCTTCAAAGCTTGCTTAACTGGTCTAACAGTTCTTTCAACTAAATGCTTTGTTAAATCATTAAATTTATTTCTTGTTAATGTCATTTCTAAATGCAATGGCCCTTTTTCTGTTGAACTTACATATGGTAATGAGATTGTAGTCTGCATTGAGCTAGACAATTCTATTTTTGCTTTTTCTCCAGCATCTTTCAATCTTTGCATTGCAACTCTATCTTCTTTTAGATTAATTCCATTTTGTTTCTTGAATTCATCTGCAATATAATCAATCAAAACTTCATCAAAGTCATCTCCACCTAATCTATTATCTCCACTTGTAGATTTAACTTCAAAAACTCCATCTCCTAATTCTAAGATAGAAACATCAAATGTTCCTCCACCTAAATCAAAAACTAAAACTGTATGCGCTTCAGTTTTATCTAATCCATATGCTAACGCTGCAGCAGTAGGTTCGTTAATAATTCTTTCAACTTCGAAACCTGCAATTACTCCAGCATCTTTTGTTGCCTGTCTTTGTGCATCATTAAAATAAGCAGGTACTGTAATAACAGCCTTTGTAACTTTTTCTCCTAGGTAAGCCTCTGCATCTTTCTTAATTTTTCTAAGAATCATTGCAGATATTTCTTGTGGAGTATAATCTTTCCCATCAATTGTAACTTTTTCTGTAGTCCCAATTAATCTTTTGATACTCCTTACGGTATGTAATGGGTTTGCAACTGCTTGTCTTTTTGCAACTTCCCCTACGACAATATCATTTCCTTTGATTGTTATAACACTTGGAATGGTCCTTCCACCTTCTGCGGATGTAATTATTTTTGGTTGGTTTCCTTCCAATACTGCGACTGCTGAGTTAGTTGTTCCTAAATCTATTCCTATAATTTTCATTTTGTTTCCTCCATAGTTCCTACTATGACTTTTGCTGTTCTTAGAACTTGATCATTAATTTTATACCCTTTTTCTACGACTTGTACTTTATCTTTTTCTAATTCTTTATTTACTGCGATTGCTTCTTGTTCTTTTGGATTAAAGCATTCACATTCTATTTCTTTGATATTTTCGGTTTCAAATATTTTATTCAATTGTTCATAAATCATTTTTATTCCATCATTCATTTCCGGAATTCTTTCAAAATTATCTTTTACTTCCAAGAATTTTCTAAGAATTTCTTCTTTTGTTCTATTCTTTATGTCTTCCTTTTCTTTTTGTACCCTATTTTTATAATTAATAAAATCAGCTTGTAATTCTTTTAACTGATTAAGGTACAATTCTTCTTTGCCTTCACAGCATCCTTCGCATTTATGTTCTTCCATCTTGTAGAGTTTAAATCAACAAAAATGATTTAAACAGAACTTATATATAAACTTTGTGGTCAAGTTGCTATCACAAGTCCTCTAAGAGTATTTCCAAACTTCCGTTTAATCATTTAGAAAGTAATAATTTAACCCAGTCAGCCTCTGCGACAACTGAGCGGCTAGGAGCGTAGTGACTTTATCCATTCCTTAGTAACCCACTTCTTCACAAGCGCTTCCTCAACATCAATATTAAATTGCGTAGCAATAACAAATACTAATCCTAAAACATCAGATAATTCTTTAGCCATTTCTCTTTTAGACTCTTCATCTGATAAGTATTTCTCAGGTCTACACATCTTCTTATGAATAATATAAGATTGTACAAACTCACCTAATTCTTCATTTATCTTTAATATAAGATAATTATCACTATTATCTATCTTGTCTCTATCTAAGTTAGAAAGAAATATCTTCGTAACTTTTTCCTGTAATTCTTTAATTTCCATTTTATTTTGATGAACCTTTTTGTAAAAGGTTCTTATAAAAGTATCTGTTTATATGTATTGTAACGTCTAAGGGTCTTAAACAATAAAAGAATTAAAGAGTATATTCCTCAAGTGTTCTTACTTCTCCAACACTTCCTCTTCTTTCTTGTAAACTATATTGTTTAACATCTCTTGGAGTTCCATCTGCTTCTATATTCATTTCAACAAATGTTCCATGGTCAAAAGCCATCATAGTTTTCAAGGTTGGAAAATTCATTAATTCAAATCTTCCTAAATTTCCAGGATTTACAACAATAGTTCTTCTACCATTAATTTCAACTCCAGAGATTCCTCTAACTCCCTTAGGATTATTCCCGTAAGGTCCAGCTTCATGAATATGTCCACTTAAAACTAATTTAGGTTGTGATCTTCGAATATATTCAGTAGTCGCTGGCGTACCAACATTTTGTCCATTAAACATATCATCACATAAATTTAGTGGTGGATTATGAATCACACATACATCTGGTTGATTAAACATTAATAAATTAAATAATTCTTGATGATCAAAATGAGTTGTTTCACCCATTCTTTCTAATAAGATTATATGTTGAGGATTAGCATCAGCACCTCCATAACCAAAAGCTTTTGCTTCTCCTAAATCAAAATTTCTTTTATGAACATTTCTATCTCCAAATACTTCTTCTAATAATCTATTCCCATCATAATTTCCAGGAATTACTTGGTATGGAATTCCGGTTGAGTCTAATACTCCTTTCATTTCTCTTAATACTTGCCCACAATGTTGATCTTTTTTTCTGATAAAATCTTTTTTTTGATCTCTTCTTTCAGAAAGTTTCCATAAATCTTCTACTGTATATGGTCTCAAAGAAAAATCTCCTAATACTAAAATTCTATCTGCTTCTTTAGCACCTGCATAGTCTGCAAATACTCTTAAAGCTTCTACGTCATCATGAATATCACTTGCTACAAATATTTTCATCTTTTTACCTCATAATATTTGTAAATTGTATCTTTAAAAACATTTCTATTTTTACGCTTATGTAGTAGTACCAAAAATCTATTCTGTTATTTCTTTAGGTAGATTTGTATTGTAACATCTACTCAATGTTAAAAAAGTTAAAAAAACTAATTATAAATCATTGATATCTAATTTGTCCATCAAATTCATCAAATTCCTTCCAGTTGCATACACACGATATCTACATGTTTTAATACCTATTTCTTCTTGAAACTGTCCATATCCTTCAACAAAACGTTCAGTATCTAGAATATCTAGAATCTCATTTGATCCATATGAAAAAAATGTTCTTCCAGGAAATCTAGTGCTTATCCAATTTTTAAAACCTTCTCTTAAAAGCAAACGTTCTATTAAACCAGAATCAGTTCTAGTATCATTTCTAAGATTGTCAATAAAAGGTTCATAGATTTTTCCTATTGCTTCCATAAATAAAATAATCCCCATAAGGACTTATAATCTTTTATCAATTAAAAAATATATTTTTCAGAATTAAGCCATTAATTTTTCAACCAATTCAGACCAGTCTCTAGCTCTCTGTATAAAATGATATTTCTCTCTCAAATCAGAATCATGTTCAAATCTACTGAATGGCCAATTTCCAAACAAATATGCACTAATTCCAAGTCTCCCACAATCATCAAGATTACCAACAAAATCATCAACTAATATTCTTGCACCAATTTTTTGACAAAATTCTCCCTTGCTTAATCCTGGTGCCTCTTTCTTAACTAAATACGTAGCAGAAAAACAACCTGGAAATCTTCTTTCCATATAATTCCTTGTTCTATCATCCAAATCAGCTGGTCTGGATGTTACATTGACTAAACTGTATCTGTCTTTTAATGTTTTAATCCCTTCAACAGCTCCTTCTATCGGTTCTATTCGTTCAAGATATAAATTATTAAAATTATTAACTAAATCTCGAGCTTGTTGAGGTGTACAACCAAAAGAGATATCTAAATCATAACTAATAAAAGATTCTCTAGAGATATTTAATCCCATAATTTCATTAACATATTCTATAAATTGTTCGCCATACCCCAAAGAGGTATCATCAATATCTAAAGCTAGTATTTCTTTCATATAAAAAAGAAAATTAATCAATAGTATTTAAGATTAATCACAACCACAGCAGCCACTACATGAGCTCTTTTTAACAGGTTTTTTATTTTTTGTTGTTTTTTTTACAGCCATTTTTACCTCCTTCTTTGTCTATAGAAATCCAAAATAGCAACAAATATTAATATTATTGAAGCATGCGCTATTGTACAATAAGGACATATTGCTCCGAGTAAATATTCTCCATGAACAAAATATCCCACAAATATCATTCCAAATATTCCCCATCCAAGCATAATTCCAGTGATGTTATATTTCCTTTCAATCATTGCTAATCCTGCAATAACTAAAAACCAAAACATTCCAAAGATTCCAACAGGAATATTAAATATCTCAGAATATTTGCTTTCTTTTGTTATATCACAACCAAAACTTTCGCCCAAATCGCAAAGAAAACCATTTGCAACCTGATAATGGTCCCATGCTAAATATGCAGATGATATAAACCCTATAATAGATAATATCATTACCAATAAAACTAAATATTTCTTACGCATAAAACTCTGGAAGATTTTCCCATTTAAAACCTTTTTTCTTATTTTTATTATAATTTGGTATTCTAGTTTCTTCCAACAATTGTGCCTTTGCCATTACATAAGCTTCTAATCTCAATCTATCTTCAGGTGTAGATTGATTATTATATGCATGTTCTAAGATTAATCTGGTATTTGCACATACAGGTCGAAGATCCCAAGGTTGTTTTGCTAAAAGTAATGCTAAACCTGTTAACATCATACTTGTAATATTGTCAGCAGCTTCAGGATCAATATCTTCAACAATTCTTTTTATTGAAAATAACTGCATATATCCAACATTATCTAAATTATGGGTTGAAATTAATGCCTCTGGATCTTCACCCCAAATTCTTTTCATAGTCTCGGAAACAATTTTTTCATTTGTCATTAATTGCTTTTTTTTGAAGGGTTTATAACTCTTTTCTTATAACAAGTTTAATATATTCTCAATTAATTAGTTGTTTTTATGGATGTAAATACCTTAATTAAAATCCTAAACATTTTAGAGAAAGAAGTAAAAAATTACAAAGTTCCAATAATTACTTTAATGTCCCAAAGGAAACAAGATCCTTATCAAATCTTGATAGGTACAATCCTTTCATTAAGAACAAAAGATGAAGTGACAGCACAAGCATCTCAAAGATTGTTTGCAAAAGCTGCAACACCAAAAGAAATGCTTACATTAACAGAAGAACAGATTGAAAAATTAATTTATCCGGTTGGTTTTTATAAAAATAAATCTAAATCTATTAAAGAAATTTCAAATATTCTTTTAGAAAAATACAACTCAAAGGTACCTGATGACTTAGATGAATTATTAAAATTTCCTGGTGTTGGAAGAAAGACTGCTAACCTTGTATTAATAGAAGGCTTTAACAAACCTGGAGTTTGTGTTGATGTGCATAATCATCGTATCTTAAATCGCTTTGGTTTCCTAAAAACTAAAAATCCAGAAGAGACAGAATTCGAAATCAGAAAAAAACTATCACAAGAATATTGGAAAACACTCAACTTTATTTTAGTAGCATTTGGTCAAAATACTTGCGTTCCAGTTTCACCTTTCTGCTCTCGCTGCCCAGTAAATAATTTTTGTGAGAAAAAAGGTGTAATAAAATCTAGATAGCTGTAATAACTATTGTCTTGCTTGGTTCTGTAAGTTCTCCAAAAGTAGCCTGATATTTATAGACATCTATTCCAACTAATTTAATATTATAATTACATTCTGATTCAAACTTCCCCATTTTACCTAAAGCA
>JAGWAA010000057.1 GCA_018302165.1 Candidatus Woesearchaeota archaeon | reverse complement strand
ATTATGAGCATACTTTCTTTTAACACGATTAATTTCAGTCGAAGAAGCAAAATGACCATCACTTAAAACTGCAAACTCTTTCAAACCCAAATCAATACCTAAAACTTCATGATAAGTACATTGTTTTGTAGTCTCACCATCAACAATGACTTTCAATTTCAATTTTTTCTTTTCAATGCCTAATGTAACAGCCTTAACTTTCCAAGAAAAATACTTTTGAAAATAATCAGGGACTTTGATTGTATATTTTTTTCTACCAGCTATCGTAGTCAACTGCAGTTCTCCAGAAGCCAAAAAAACTTTACAAGTACGCAAATCAAATCTGATTGAAGAATCCAAACCCTTTCTTGTAAAAGAATTTGAATCATTGCTCTTCAAAATCTCAACAGCATTATCACGGGCACATTGAATTAAGGCTGAAGGAAATTCAGGAAAATATTTTCTTATCCTTAAATATAAAGAATGATGAAGTTTTACTTTAGAAACAGTTTTAGTGCATAAAGATTCGCAAATATGTAGATTTGCAATATAATTATAACTATGAATTGTTTCACAAAGTTCTTTATGTTTTGGAAGCTCAAGGCTGATTGTGCGTTGCATTTGTAAAATCAAATAATTTCTGTTTATAAGCCCTGCGCGGACAAATGTCCTGTCCGTGGCTTAATTACGAACCACATTGCTCTGCAGGGGGGTATTTACTAGAAATAAAAAGATTCAAACCAGAATTATATATAGAAGATGAAAATTTACCTTTCTAGACCATCACAAATTTAATAAACTTCACATAAATTTATTTTTCATATGAAAACAGACTTACCATGGATTGACTTGGAGAAAAAAAAGACTTATTTAAGTACATTTATTGAAGCAACAATTTTAGCAGGAGCAGATTCAGTTCCATTATTAATGGGAACTACTTATCTTGCACAATTTAGAGATTTAGAAGGAGAATTTGCAACAAATCCAATATTTCGCCCAGATTTTTTAGTCGGTCGAGTACCATATAGTAATAGATTACTAGTTGCATTTAATGACGTTAGTTCAAGATTAACCCTTAATCCACAAATTGACGGCCAAGGTTTAAAAGTCCATACACAAGAAAATACAAAATCCACAGTTAATGATTTTTTAAAAAATGGAGCACAGCTCGCTAGACTGTATTTAGCAAACAAGAGTATTTTAGAAAAATTTCCAGAAGAACCAAAAATAAAAAGAAGAAATTTATTCGAAATAGTTGAGGAATGTTATTTGAGAGATAAAAAACTAGCAGAATCCTTCAAATATTTATCTAGACCTTAATTTTTTTTGTAAATTTTTCAATTTTTTATTAAATACCTTTTTAAAGAAGAACTTAGAGAGTTATAGAAATGATTATAAATAATCAAATAATTTTTGACAATACGAACAGAGAAATAGCAATAATTATTTTTGCAATCTGTTTAATAATAATGCTAGGAGGAATTATCTATGAAACCCATTGTAACAAGAATCACAGTTGAAGTCTTAGGCTCACCTAAAGAACATGTTGAAAAAGCTTTAGTTGACGTCATCACAAAAATAAAATCTGAAAAACAAGTAGAAGTCCAAAAAGTTAATGCCTATGAAGCTAAAGAAATGGACAATAAATTATGGAGCACATTTGCAGATATTGAATTTGAAACAAAAAATATAAAAAAATTAATGGATGTTTGCTACGATTTTATGCCTTCAAATATAGAAATTCTAGAACCTATTGGGATGGAAATAGAAACAATAGATGTTCAAGATTTATTGAATGATGTTCTCACAAGATTACATAAATATAATATGGTTTTAAGAAAACTTCAAACAGAAAATATCTATATGATGAAAGAACTAGAAAGAATTAGAGATGGAAAACCAAAGGTAGTACAATAAAAAAATTATTTTTTAAAACAATTTGCAATCAGTTTAGCCAATAATGCAACTAGAAACATAAAAGCAATCCAATAAGCCCACCAAAAACCAAATTTATCTAATATTATTCCTAAAAGTGCAAACAATACTAAAACAATATATCCAGCTTCAGAACATTTAGTAATTTTCTTTTTAACCATTTTTCCCTCCTATTTAATCAACCCTTCAATTTTCGCAAATGTTCTTCTTATTGAATTAACAGCATCAACATTAGCAGACACGGAATCAATACCTTCTTTATGCAAGAACTTCGCCATTTCTTCTTTTGAACCAGCTTGCCCACAAATAGAAGTTTCAATATTATACTTTTTACAAATAGTAATAACTTTATGTATTTGTCTTAATATAGCTGGATGCATTTCATCATACAGCTTTGCAATTCTAGCAGAGTTTCTATCAGCAGCCAAAGTAAACTGTGTTAAATCATTTGTACCCAATGAAACAAAAGATATTCCTTCTTTACAAATCTCATCAATCATTTGCACTGCAGCAGGAGTTTCAATCATAACTCCAAACTGAATGTCTTTAACAGGTTTTATTCCAGTATGCTCATAAAATATTTTTTTAGCTTCACGTACTTGAAGATTATCAGTAACTAATGGAATCATAATTCCAATATTTTTATATCCGGCTTTATGCACTCTTGCAATTGCTTCATATTCAGCAGTCAATAATTCTGGCTGATCTAAACTTCTTCTAATACTTCTCCAACCCATCATAGGATTATCTTCTTTCGGCTCTTCTTCACCACCCTTAAGATTCCTAAACTCATCAGTCCTCGCATCTAAAGTTCTATACCATACAGGTTTACCTTTAAAGGCCTTAAGAATTTTTTTCAAACTTTCAACTAAATGCGAAATAAACTCTTCCCTTCTTCCATGCTCAATCATATAAACAGGATGCACTCTATTTTCCATATTAATGAATTCGCTTCTCAAAAGTCCAACACCATCAGCACCAGACGCAGCTGCATGTTCTGCAAGTTCAGGAAGATCCATAATTACTTTAACTTTGACTTTTGTTTTCATCAAGAAAGGCTTTTCTTGATCCTTGAGTGCAATAGAAACATTTCCAGAATAAATTTTTCCTTTTGTAGCATCAATAGTAACAAACATTCCTTCTTTCAATTTTTTCGTTGCTATTTCAGTTCCAACTACACATGGAATCCCCATCTCTCTAGATACTATAGCGGCATGGCAATTATTAACTAAAAGAGGAGTTAATTTATCTGTAAAAACAATATAATTATGATTATCCAAAACAGTTATATTATAAACATCAATCTCACCAACATCTCTAACAAAATTCGTTCTAATCATTCGAGTATCAGACTTCATAATCAAATTTAATTTACTCTTATTTATACTAGAGCAAACAGGTAAGACTTTATCTTTTATTTTCC
The DNA here is from genome assembly GCA_018302165.1 of Candidatus Woesearchaeota archaeon. Lineage (GTDB taxonomy): Archaea > Nanobdellota > Nanobdellia > SCGC-AAA011-G17 > GW2011-AR17 > JAGVZZ01. The sequence goes on along the minus strand of JAGWAA010000057.1, from coordinate 4,476 downwards.
TAAAATCAAGTAATAAGTTCCTTTCTACATAAGGTTTAATTCTTCCTCCAACATTAACATCATTAACAAACCCCCCTAATAATTGTTTCGCAGAAAATAATCTTACACCATTTACTCTATGATAATCACCTTTAACTCTTTTTGTATAACTTAATAACTTACCAACATTTTCTACAATTTGAATATTATCAATATTCCTATTTTTAGTAACTTGTGGCACAATACCCAATCTCAAACATCCAACAACTATTACATCAGTCAATCCTTTTTTTCCACAATATATATTTATTCTAGAATTATTATAAGTTCCATCACCGTCAATTACACCAGCCAAGAAATTATAAATAACATCTTCATGACATTTCAAAAATATTTCAACTAAATTTTCCTTAATGACTAACAATTCTTCAGCAAATGATTTTGAACAAACAGTATGATTATAATTATCATTACTACCTACAACCATCCTTCCTCTTATCAAACCTCCAGCTGATTTCTTTCTATAAGAATAAACATCCTTTCCAGAGAATTCAGCTAAAATTGTTTTTATGGAATTAATGAAATATTTTTTTTCAATAGTATCTTTTTGACAAAAAGTAACACTTCCTCGTCTATTATTATGCCTAATATGCCCATCAGTAACCAAAGCACCCAACAAATAAGCCTTATCATGATTCATATCTCTACAATATCTAAAAGCAGGAATAGAATTTGCTACAAGCAACATTTCATTATTCTTCAAAACATCAGATATTTTTCTATCAACTAACTCACAATTAGAATAAGTTAACATTTTATGATCTGGAGTTAAAATTAAATTATTTCCTCTCATATTACCAGTTTGACTACACCCTATTTCAATAGCATTAGATTTTCTTTTCATACAAGCAAGTATAGGCTTCCATTCAATTTTCAAAGAATCTCTATTTAATGAAGACACAAACAATCTTTCATCTGTTTCATAAAGCTCTTCCATAGTTTTAAATCCATTATCAGTTAAAACCTTAGTTTTACCCGCAAAACAAGTACTCCCACCTTCATCAGTAACAATCCCTGATGCTCTCTGCATTGCAGGAACCATGTCTGGCGTTGTCATCCTTGCAACCAAAATATCCCCTTTCAAAACTTTCTTCAAATCTGCTAAATCTCTAACCATTACAACTTTCCCTTTAGCAACACCAGGTGATGCAGGTAATCCAGAAACTAAAAGTGTTGCATCATTAACATCAATATCCCCTTTAGCCATTTTCACATTTACAACCGAAGTCTCTTTCATTCTCAATTGCAAACTCAATATCTTGCGGCTTCCCATAATGTTTTTCAATCTTTATAGCCAACTCAGCAAGTTTCTGAATCTCACTAGATTTCAAACAAGATTCTTCTTGCAAATCTTTTGACACATCAACTTTTTTAATATTTTCAAAGGTCTTAGGATCACGAACATACATCCAAGTTTTCTTCGCAATCTTTTTAGATTTAACATCCAAAGTTTTCTTATCCAAAACAAACTCATCTGGTGTTATTGACCCAGAAACAACAGCTTCACCAAGTCCATAAGCCCCTTCAATTAATATTTCAGAAGTATTATTTGTTACAACATTCACAGAAAACATTACACCAGCAGCATCAGAATTAATCATCTTTTGAATTACAACAGCAATGTAAACTTTCTCATGCGGATAATTATTTTTAACTCTATAATAAATCGCTCTAGCAGTATACAATGATGCCCAGCAAGCTAAAACATGCGCAATCAACTCTTTATGTCCTTTGACATTCATAAAAGATGCTTGTTGTCCCGCAAAAGAAGCGTCAACTTGATCCTCTGCCGTCGCTGAACTTCTTACAGCCACTAAAGCTCCATTTCCACTTTTCATTAAATCTTCAACTTTAGAACCATTAACATCCATTTCATCATAAGATTCAATAACAATTTCCTTTATTGCTTCAGGCATTGGAGTAGAAACAATCTGATCTTGAATCCATTTAGCAGTTTCTTGTAATTGATCATTATCTTCCACATTCAATTTTTTTAATTTTCCAAAAATTTTTTTATCTAAACCTGAAATTTGAATATAATGCTTAAAAGCATATGCAGTAATAACAAAACCAGGAGGCACAGGTAATCCAAGATTATACATAATCCCTAAGTTTGCTCCCTTTCCACCAGCAATAGGATTTGAATCTTTATTTAATTCTGAAAACCAAGCAACATATCTATTAACTATTTTATACCACCTCTAATCAAAAATAATAGTTGTAGAATTTATAAACCTTATTGAAAAATTTTCAGAAAAACCTAAGAAAGTTTTATTAATATAAATCCTATAAAATTAGTTATGAACAAAAAAACAAAATATATTCTTTCAGTTGCAGGTGTAATAAGTGCAATATTAGGAATAACCATAGCAATCCCAGCATTTTTGCAAAATTTATATACTCCAGCAATTATTGGAACAATTATTTTAGTTACAGGATTAGTAATAATAGCAATTTCTTTTGGAGATTAAAATGAAACAAGCATTAATCAAAAAGAATATTTTAGATTTAAAATATAACAAAAACTTACAATATCTTAACACAACTATAATTTGCCTTCTAGCATTCTATATTGGAATCAGCATAGCATTTTTAACAAGTCAAGTAAAACCCAATCTTCAAGAGATTATTCCATTAAGTTTAATCACAGGTCTCTTTACTAGTATCAGTATAATCCTTTTATTGAAATTTAAAAACATAATGCAAAATATTGAAAATGAAATAACAAATCTCTAATTTTTCTTCAAAACCCCTATCATAGGTTCACAAAATTTTCCAAATCCTGATACTCAATTACTACATCTATAAATAATGTAATTTCACAAGTTTATTCTCATTTTTCTGAGTAATTTTAATCCCACTTCTGATTTCTCGTTTAACATCATATTTAACATCAAAACTTTCAACAAGCTCACCTGATTCAAAATATTCGGTTTTAAAAGCACCACTACGTTGCATCTTTTGAGCAAATTTTTTAGGTTCAGAAGAACATTCTTCTAGCAAAGCATCGTACTTATTCAAAAAGGCATCAAATGCTCTTTCATTTCCTGTAAACTGATAAAATAATTGGCTACTGACGGGTAAATTTCCTGAAAATGAGAAACCACCACTAGTACTAATGACTTGTAATTCCGGATTTATCATTCGCAAAGAAATGCCAGCAACATCAATATTTAATTTATACCTCTCCCTTGTATTTATTAAATCAGGTATAGATGGAAATGTTCTAGCTTGAGTAGATAATTTTCCAGGATGGGTATGAAGATGTACGATTGGCACATAGACAGCAGCATCTCTAGTCTCTCCAGGAGCATTTACAAAAGAATTATACACAACATGTTCTAACTTAGGATTAATTACAGAACTCATAGTACCCAGATTAGGAACAGCTAACTTATGAAAAGAGAATCTGAGTCTTCTTCTACTTTTATAGTCTTTAGGATCTTTAGGAAGCTGAGAATAGATTACTATTGCTAACTCTCGATAAGTTACTGCAGTAAAATCTGCTGCTACACTCATACATTCATCAAGTGTCTGTTGATCACCTGCCATTTCTCTTGACAGAATAAAACGAAGAAAGGAAGGAGTTATAGAAAACTCTCTTTGAATACCACATTCTAAGTCAGATAATTCTATTGTACGATTTCCCATATAATTTCAAGTAAATATCCCATTTATAAACCTTATGTTTTTTAATTCCTTGATAGTAGTATCAATTTAAGAATTTTACAGAACACAAAAAAACTTATCTAAAAAAATTAATTTTTCTTCAAAACCCCACATACAGGTTCACAAATATAATTTTCTTCCAATAATTGATGCAAACAATCATGAACAATACACTCACCAAGCCCCAACTCAGCGGCGATATTATACACCTTCTCAGAAAAAATAGACTTTGTATCTAACGTCAATTTATCGATAATAACTTTCACACTCACTTTTGCATCCATAACATTTCACCTCTTACACAAATCAAAAGAATTTTCTTTATATATGTTTATACACAAAAATATACATTACAAGATATAGTTTTTAGATTAAATGAAAGCTTATAAATACATTTTTTACAAAGTAACAACATTATCAGAAACATAATTTTTTTCAATACATCAAATCTAAACAATTTTCAATTCAAATGAATCAAATCATTAAAATAAACAAATTTCCTATGGAAAAAATAAAGATTCAAAATAAACAAAAGTTATAAATCCAAACTAAATACTAAAAAGAATGTTAGAAGTAATTATGATAGCTTTACTGAGTTCTTGTATTAGTTCTACAAAAATCAAAGCAAATCTAGATTATTTAAGAAGTTTAGAAAGTGAAGAAATTTTCTCAGATTCAAATGGTATTTACACAAAAACAATTTATCCAAATCAAGAATGCAAGATTGAATATGAACCAAATTTTAATTTTGGAGAATTTCACCAAAGA
>JAGWAA010000056.1 GCA_018302165.1 Candidatus Woesearchaeota archaeon | reverse complement strand
AACATTTCTTACTTTCTTTGTCTAAAACACCTGTAAAATATTTTAAGGATACATTCCAAAGAAAACTTGGAGGGGTCCTACCATAAGATTCATAGACGATATCTTCATCACATCTTACAATAATAGCCGGTAATTTATTATTAGGTAAATTAGAATCCCCAATCTTATAATAATTCAATTTTGGTCTAAGATCCATAATTTCACCATAAAATCTTTCGATTATATCAGTATCAGCATTTAAATCATACTCAACAGTCACAGTAAATCCATTATAAGCAGAAGGTTTTGGTAAATTCTCAAAAGAATTACCATTAGCATCAGATAAAAAAAGCCCTAAACTCAATAATAATGCATTTCTCATACTTCCAAAAAATTAAAATTTGTTTATAATACTTTGCAAAACATTCTTAAATTACTAGAACATAAAAAAAATATGCAACAAAAAAAAGACAAAATCCAAAAAATTCTATTTTGGTTATCATACTTATTCCGATTTATCATATTAATAGAAGCAGTTAGCGCAGCCTGGCAAAAAGATTTATTAACATTATCCGCAAGCTTGGGAATTTTAATTTTAACATTTATGCCTTCATTATTAAAAAAGAATTATAAAATTACTTTACCTACAGAAATGGAATTCCTATTAGTTTTATTTATTTCATTATCCTTAGTATTAGGAGAACTAAGAGGATTCTATGCAGTCTTTTGGTGGTGGGATATTTTTCTCCATAGTTTCTCAGCAATATTATTAGCTTTTGTAGGTTTACTAATCCCATATATATTATACACTGAAAAAAGAATCAAAACTACACCTAAATTTGTAGCACTATTTATGTTCACATTTGCTCTAGCAATAGGTGCTTCATGGGAAATATTCGAATTTGGAATGGATCAGATATTTGGTTTTAATATGCAAAAAAGTGGATTAGTTGATACAATGTGGGACTTAATCACAGACGCAATTAGCGCATTAGTTCTTTCAATTATAACTTACTTCTACCTAAAAAGAAAAAACAAAATCCCAATCATTGAAAAATTAATTGAAAAATTCATGAACATTAATTCACATTTATCTAGAAGAAGGTAATTTATTTAAAGAAAAGCAACCATAACCACCAGAATAATTTGCTTTCCAAACTGTTTTTCTTTCTCCAACAGAAAACATGATTCTATCTGTAGTATCAACACCTAATAATTCTAAATCATAAGCCATTCCTAAAGCAAGACCATATTTTTGTTCCCATATACCCCTCACTCTAACATTATAGTAATCCCCACTTTCAGAAAAAGAAGCTTCTTCGCCAACACATAACTTAGTATTAGAATCATAAAGCAACATTTGCAAACCCATTTTAGAATCCTTTCCTTCTAAACAATTTTTCCAAATCAGAGAGTGGAAATTTAACAATTGTAGGCCGACCATGCGGACAAGTAAATGGATAATCACATTTATCAAGTTCTTTAATTAAATTCATCATCTCAAAATTACTAACAGTATCCCCTGCTTTTATTGAACGCTTACATGACATTCTTGTAATAATATCTTCTCTCTCAGTATCCTTAAAATCGACCATCAAATCTTTCAATAATTCTGAACCTTTAACTTTACTAAAAATAACTGGCACTTTTATAATCCTAAAAGTATTCTCTCCAAATTCCTCAACATAAAATCCATATTCTTTTAATTTACTAATATTCTTTTTCAAAGCCATAGATTCACTAGCTTTTAATTCCATCACTTCAGGCATAATTAAATCCTGTACAGCAACATTATTCCCCATATACTGTTTCATAAATTTTTCATAATTAATTCTTTCTTCAACAACATGCTGATCAATAATTAACAACCCCTCATCAGTTTCTGCCAAAAAGAAAGTTTTTGCAATTTGCCCTAAAATTTTCATCTCAGGAAAATGATTATATTTTTTATCATCAACTTTTTGAGGACTCAAACTTTTTTGAATTTCTCTTACAAACCTTTTATTTTCTTCTTTGGGATAAGTTCTAATCTCACGTGGTAAAAACTCACGTACTAAAACATTATCCTGCACTTGGAACTCTAATCTTTCTTCTCTAAATGCAGTACGTATAGCTTCATAAATAGCTTTAGTAACTTTTATAGAATCAGTAAACTTAACAATCTTCTTCGTTGGATGCACATTCACATCAACATCACTAACTTCAAGATTCAAAGCAACAATTGGATGCTTATTTACAAACAATAAACTTTTGTAAGCTTCATACAACCCCAAACTAATTTCTTCATTTTCAACTAATCGCCCATTAACAAATAATGCTTGCATACTTTTATCTTTTCTAACTAATGAAGGTTTTGAAACATATCCACTGATTTTAACATCCTCATTTTCATATTCAATTTTTACTAAATTCTTTGGTAATTCTATTCCATAAACTTGTGAAATTCTATCTAATGGATCTTGAGCATAAACATCTAATACTACCCAATCCTTAAATTTTAATCTTATTGCAACATTAGTTCCTAAAGCAAATTTTTCCAAGAACTCAACAATCCTTTCATTCTCATTAATATCCAAAAATTTCTTTCTTACAGGAGTATTAAAAAATAAATCTCTAATCTCAACACTTACACCTTGAGAACAAGCTGTAGGCTTTAATGAAGTAACAACCCCTCCATCGATTTGCAATTCATAACCCTCAATATCCCCTTTAAATTTTGTAGTTATAGTCATCTGGGAAACCGCAGCAATACTAGAAAGTGCTTCTCCTCTAAACCCAAAACTATTAACTTTTTCTAAATCTTCATAATTCAAAATTTTACTTGTTGCATGCCTCAAAACACACTTCTCCAAATCTTCCTTGGTCATTCCATCGCCATCATCAGAAACACTAATTAAATGATCAGTAACTTCAATAGTAATATGTTTCGCATCAGCATCAATTGCATTCTCAACCAACTCTTTAACTACATTTATAGGTCTCTCAATTACCTCTCCTGCAGCAATCCTATTAACAAGTTTCTGGTCTAGGATATTAATCATACTCATGAATATCAAAATATGCTTTAAAAGAATATATCAACTCTAATATAATCATAAAAAAAGAGAAATTAATTAGCTGAAATAATAATACCCTTCTTCTTCAGTAAATCCACAAACCTTATACAAGATTCAGGACTCATTCCAGCACCACGAGCATCATTAAACCCAGAGGTTAGCATAGTTTCATAATTATGAGTTTGAATACATAAATCATTCATAACTTCCTCTTTTAATTTAGGTAAATTTGGTCTTCCATTTTGTTCCCATTGTAATTTTAAACCCATCTTAAAACCTTTAAAAATATACACCACAAAAACTTCAGCCTTCCCACTTTTTGTAGCTATAGCATTAATACCTGATTAAATTTAAGCTCTTGATCATCCTTCAAAGCTTCTAAACTTTTTATTGAAACTACTGACATAATATCACCTCAAATAAAATTAATACAAATTAAAATATTTAAACTTATCTAAACTAAAATAATCTCTTCTGCTCTTCTAGTTTCTTAGCACTAATTCTATCTAATTTATCTTTATCCTCTAATTCAGACTGCACTTCTTTCGCACGATTAATCACACTTTCAGGCAACCCAGCAAGCTTAGCAACATAAACCCCAAAACTTTTATCAGTACCCCCTTCTAACAACTTTCTCAAAAAAATGATTTCATCTTTATCTTCTTTAACAGCAATATTATAATTTTTAATTTTAGAAAAAGACGCAGATAATTTATTCAACACATGATAATGTGTAGCAAACATAGTTTTCGCTTTAACATGATTATAAATATGTTCCACAACTGCCCAAGCAATAGAAACTCCATCATAAGTACTTGTACCACGACCAATTTCATCTAACAAGATTAAACTTCTTGAAGTAGCATTATTCAAAATATTCGCAGTCTCATTCATCTCAACCATAAATGTACTTTGTCCAGAAATCAAATCATCATAAGCACCAATTCGTGTAAAGATTCTATCAACCAACCCCATTCTTGCATTCTTCGCAGGAACAAAACACCCAACTTGAGCCATAATCATAATCAACGCAACTTGTTTCATATAACAACTTTTTCCAGCAAAGTTAGGTCCAGTAATAATCATAATCTCAAATTCATTAAACATTGTATCATTTGCAATAAAATCCTCATTCAACTCAACAACAGGATGCCTCCCATCAATAATTTGTATTACATCAGAATCATCTATCAATGGTCTTGTATAATTATTTTCTTCACCTACTTGTGCAAATGAACATAATATATCAATCTGAGCAACCTTCAATGCCGCTTCTTGAATTCTTTCAGTATAAAACTTTACTTCATCCAAAACTTTCAAAAATAAATCATACTCTAATTCTCCAATCTTTTCTTGAGCAGTCAATATTTTTTCTTCTTCTTCTTTCAATTCTTGCGTAATAAATCTTTCACAATTTGCCAAAGTTTGTTTTCTAATAAAATAATCCGGCACTGAACTTAAGTTTCCGGCAGACACTTCAAAATAATAACCAAATACTTTATTATAACTAATTCTTAGATTCCTAATCCCACTCTTTTCCCTTTCTTTAGCTTCTAATGAAGACAGATAATGTTTACTATCAGACCTTATTTCATGCAACTCTTTCAACATCGGATCAAAATCCCATTTTATTATTCCCCCTTCTTTCAACATTGCAGACGCATCTTCCCGAATAGCTTTCTCTAATAAAATCATTAATTTCTCAAACCCTTCGAACTTACTCAATTCTCCAAAATCTAAATCAATCTGTTGTATTCTGAGTAAAGAATTTTTCAACGCAAGCAAATCTCTAGCATTAATCTTATTGAGGTTTGAACGCGCAATTAACCTTTCAATATCCGCAATTCCTTTTAATATTTTTTTTAGATTTTCTCTTAGCATTAAATTTTTAGCCAAATATTCAACTTTATCTTGTCTATTTTTAATAGTATTAATATCAAATAAAGGTTCACTCAACCATCTTCTCAATAATCTAGACCCCATAGC
>JAGWAA010000055.1 GCA_018302165.1 Candidatus Woesearchaeota archaeon | reverse complement strand
GATGGATTATGCGCATTCTTAATATTTTGGCGTGCAACAAAAAAAGGTAAAGGTATTGCAATAAAAGGTTCACCAAACAAAAATACTATTATGAAAAATCTAAACCTTAGTAATGATTTATTAGTTATTCTTGACAAACCGGTTTTAAATTCTGAAGATATAGAAGAAGTAGAAATTCCTATAGTATATTTAGACCATCACCCATTAAATGAAATAAACCAAAAAAATTTACATTATTTTAATCCCAAATTTAAAGATCCTAAAGATGAACTTTCTACAGCTTATTGGGCATATAAGGCTATGAAAACAGATAAATGGTTATCAGCAATAGGCACAATTTCAGACTGGCATATACCAGATTATATTGATGAAATCCAAAAAGAATTTCCGGACATTTTTACAGAAATAAAAAACCCTGGAGATGCAATATTTAATTCACCTTTCGGAGTTCTTTCAAAAGCTTTTTTATTTTCATTAAAAGGAAGTTCAGATATTACAAAACAATGTATAAAAATTCTAACTCGAATTGAATCTCCCTATGAAATATTAAATCAAACTACATCACAAGGAAGATTTATCTATAAACATTATGAAAAAATGAATAATAAATATGAAAAAGCCATAGAAGAAGCTTCAAAACACATTGATGGCGAACATTTTCTAATTTACATATATCATTCTACAGAGGATAGTTTTACTTCAATAATTTCAAATGAATTAATATATAGAAACCCAAACAGAATAATTATAATCGCAAGAATAAAGGGTGAAAAAGTCAGCTTAAGCATAAGGTCCTGGGAATTAAGTCTTCCACCTATTGTAAAAAGATCATTAGAAAATATTGAAGGTACAGGCGGTGGTCACCTTCATGCTTGTGGTAGTGTTATAAATGCAAATGATTTAGATATTTTCATAAACAATTTCAAAAAATACGCATTAGAAGAATTAAATAAAAAATAATAATATCCCTAATCCTAAGACACAACCTAAAGTAATGTATGGCATTGCAGGATAATATTTTTTCTTTTCTCCTAAAGTAAATAAAGTGAATAACATTAAACCTGAAAATAAAGGCACAATATATGTTCTAAAATCAAATAAATTTAGATTAAAATTAATCATAACAACAGCCGCAAACAATAAAGGAAAACCAATATCACCACCACCCAAAATCGCAACATTTTTTTCATAAGGCACAGCTAATCCAGCAAATAATTTTGCTTTAGTCTGAGATTTAGCCATTTTTACCATATGCTTAGTTTTTCTCACTGCAATATAATCATAGATCGAAATCAAAATCAATAAAATAAAAATAGACCACAAATTAAGAATTGGAACAAATATCGTTGCCATTGCCCCATAAATAAATAATTCAGTAAAATTATGAACTATAGGATTAGGAATAAATAAACGCCATAAAGTTAGAACAAACGCAAAAATAATCGCAAAAAGTATTCCAAAAAAAACATTAAAACTTATAATCAAAGTAACAAGTACTGAGATAAAAAACCAAAATCTCCATAACCAGAATAATTCTAACTTAAAGATTAACAAAATAATAAAAGTAGCAACTAAAATAAAGAAAAATAATGGAATAAAAGAAGTATTAGGTTCAAAATCAGGTTTTTCAATTCCTAATGGTAAATCACTTGTAATATAATAATCAACAACAACTAAACCAACAACCTGCGCAAGCAAAAAAAGGATTAACATTAGACTAATAACTTTGTAATTATGTTTCATAACCATACATTAGAATAAAGAATTTAAAAAACTTTGTAAGAAAGAACAAAAAGATATATAAACTAATTTTCCTAAATAAAGAGTAATGGAAAAAGAGGTATTAATTCAAATAGATAATATTACAAAAAAATTTGGTAATCATATTGTTCTTAGTGGTTTATCATTAACAATTCCTAAAGAAGGAATTTTTGGGATTATGGGATTATCAGGCTCTGGAAAAACAACCTTACTAAATATTTTAATAGGATTTTGGCAACCAACTTCTGGAAATGTTTATTATAATTTTGTAGATATCCAAAAAAATCAACATTTAATTAAACAGATATTTGGTTTTGCAACCCAAGAAGGTAGTGTTTATCCAAATTTAACAGTTGAAGAAAATTTAAGATATTTTGGAAAATTATATAATATTCCTACAAGGGAATTAGAAAAAAGAATTTATGAACTTATCAAACAATTTGAGTTATTAGATTCTAGAAATCAATATGCCAAAGAACTTTCAACAGGGATGTACAGAAGATTAGATATCGCTTGTTCTTTAATTCATAATCCAAAAGTCCTAATTTTAGACGAACCAACTGGAAACTTAGATCCAATCCTTAGAAAAAAAGTCATGGCTATGATTCGAACAATTCAGGATAATGGTACAAAAGTAATAATTACCTCTCATTTATTAGGAGAATTAGAAAAAGTTTGTGATACATTAGCAATTCTTCATAAAGGTAGAATTTGGGAATGTGGTTCACCAGATGAATTAAAAGAAAAATATACGACTTATGAAGAAATGAGGATTGAAATAAAAAGCCATAAATATGAACCATTAATTCCAATATTAAAAAGATTCAATACCCGTAATATCATACAAAAAGATAAAGAATTATTCTTATATACCACAGAACCAGAAAATATCCTGAATTATATTTTAAACTACTTAAGAACAACAAATGACCAATTATTAAATGTTGAAGTAAATAAACCATCAATTGAAGAGGTATTTGAATCAGTAACCAGAAGATGAAAGCATTATTTGATACTCAAAAGAAAATGAACGAAAAACTTTACGAACGCCCAACAATTAATCCTTTAACTAAACTTTACTTCATGCTTGAAAAAAATCTAAAATTATTAATAAGAACAAAAACAACAGCAATCATATTTATTTTAGGTCCATTAATTATTACAGCATTACTTGCAATAGCTTTTAACACATCTACTTTAGCAGATGTAAATGTAGCTGTCTATTCAGAATCATATTCGGAATTATCAGAGAATATAATTGGTAATCTCTCCACAAATAATTATAATATAATCAGAGCAACCTCAGAACCAGATTGTATTGATTCAGCAAGATTTGGAGATTTACAAGTTTGTATAATTTTTCCAGAAAATATGCAGGTTACAAATGAAGGAGAAAATATAATTAGTATTTATGTAGATAACTCAAGATTAAATATTGCTAATTTGATTGCCAGCCAAATTACAACTAAAGTTTCAGTTGAATCAGCTTCAATAAGTGAAGATATGATTTCAAACATATTAATAGTTTTAGATACCGCGAATACAAAATCAATTCAAACAAAATCATTGGTTTCAGAATTATTAACTAAAAATACCGAAATTACAAATTCATTAGATGAAACTTCAGAATCATTAGCTTCAATAGATTTATCACACGTATCAATAGACAATAATACAACAATAAGTAATTATTTATCAACTTTAAGTTCTGCTTGTAATAGTTCTAGTTCAACAATTTCAAATTTAAAAACACAAATAACAGCTTTACAAAACAATTATTCGATAGTCACCACTAAATTAACTAGTGCTGAAGATTCTATTAAAACTTTAACAACAGACCTTCCAGCAATTTCCTCAGATATATCCGCTCAAACTTCAAAATTAAATTCTATTGAAACAAATTTAGTTACAATAACAGACAACATCGCAACAATTCAAATAACAAATGCAGAAAATATTGCAACCCCACTAAAAGCAGAAATCGAATCCTCAAGTACATCAAATAATTTTTTAATATTCATTTTACCAACAATGCTAACAATTATTATAATGTTTTTAGCACTTTTAATGAGTTCCTCAGGTATAATTGCAGAAAAAGAATCAAAAGCATATTTCAGAAATTTTATTACCCCTACAAATGGTCTATTATTCCTTTTAGGCGAATTTCTAAGTAACATATTAATACTTTTAGCACAGATTGTAATTATTTTAGGAGTTCTTTATTTCTTCTTAGAAGGAATAATTTCATCAGAATCATTCATTCTTACAGGAATAGCATTGCTAGCAATAGGGATTATTTTTACATTATTAGGAATGCTTATTGGATACATTTTCAACACAAAACAAACAGTAACTATAGCAGCAATTTCAACAGGCATGGCACTTCTTTTCTTCTCTAACACAATTATTCCATTAGAAACCCTTTCAACAAAAATCAGAGAAATACTATCCTACAACCCATTCATAATCGGAGAAACTATGCTTAAAAAGATCCTTTTATTTAATTCTCTCTTCTCAGGAATTGACCAAATGTTACTAATTTTAGGAATAGCAAGCTTAATAATTTTTATAACAGCAATCATCGCTAGAAGCTTATCAAAGAGATATTTTTCAGCTTAATATTCACTACTTTATAAAAGTAAAAAAAGAGAAAGATTTATAAAGCAAAGTTAGTTTTTCACTACCGAGGTGAAGGAGTAAAAGATGATAGTGAATGAAGAATTCCTAAAAAAATTAAGATCCTCATTTGATTTAAACATTTACGAAGTTAAAGTCTGGACAGCTTTATTATCCAGAGGCGTTGCAACTGCAGGAGAACTTGCAGATATTTCAAGTGTACCAAGAAGTAGAAGTTATGATGTTCTAGAAAACCTAGAGAAAAAAGGTTTCATAATCATGAAATTGGGTAAACCAATAAAATATATCGCAGTTAAACCAGAAGAAATTCTAAAAAGAATCAAGAAAAAAGTTCAAGACGAAGCAGACACCCAAATGGCAATGCTTTCTAAAGTAGGTAACACAGAAATTTATCAAGAAATAGAATTATTATACAAACAAGGTATTGATAAAATTGACCCAACAGAACTTTCTGGTGTGATTAAAGGCCGAAAAAACGTATACGACCACCTAAAAACCATAATCACAAATGCTGAAAAATCTGTTTCAATTATGACCACAGAAAAAGGAATAATTAGAAAAATTGATGTTTTGAAATCTACATTGAAAAAAACAAAAGCTGGAGTAAAAATTAAAATTGTTGCTCCAATTAAAGAAGCTTCATTCATTCCAAAAGATGTACGTGCATGCTTTCAGATGACACAGAAGTTCATGAAGCATATGATATGGGTATTTGGGTAAAAACACCTTATTTTGCAAATGCTCTAAATCAAATGTTTGAATTAAACTGGAAAAATCTAAAGAGAATCTAAAAATGACAATACTTGAAGAATTAATAAAATATATACAAAAAAATAAGGGGTTTTATCTTGCTGTAGTTGCAGAGGATTTAAGAAAAAGTTTGAACGACGAACCAACAGATTTTGATAACAGAGTTTATGAAGTATTCGGTTTAATTTATCAAACAGCTTTTAATAATACAAGAGGAAAAGGTTTTGGTAATGATGAAAACGCAAAAAAAGAATTTGCATATGACAGATTAGAACTTATTTGTTTGATGGCTGACGATCCTTGGGGAGCAGATTTAATTAAAGCTCAACATATTGAGGAAGCAAGAACAACTAGAAAAAAAGGAATATTAACTAGAATCTATGGAGATTATCTATTAGACAGATAAACTACCATCAAAAGCCTTAAATATCTTTATTTTCTATTTCAAGAGATGCAAGAAATAGTATCAACATTACATCCACTAGAACGTAAACTATTACCTTTTCTAAAAAATAATATTGCATTCCAAGAACTTCAAGAATTATCAAAAATGCAAGAAGTAGAAGTAATGCGTGCATTGCAA
>JAGWAA010000054.1 GCA_018302165.1 Candidatus Woesearchaeota archaeon | reverse complement strand
CACATCTACCAGGAATTTCTTCTTTGGAACACTTCAGAAGCTCCTTTAACTTTTCTACATTTGCACTTTCACCTTTGCTTTCTTCATGTGCAGCTTTTCCAGCAGTAAAAATAATCCTAACAACTCCATCTTGTATTTTTGTAGATTTCAAAATCTTAATCTTTTCAACTTCTTTGGTGTTATCCAAATGCGTTCCGCCACAAGCTTCAATATCAACACCTTTGATATCAATTATTCTAAGTTCTTTTCCTGGAACAGCCCCACCCTGATAGATAGTCATCCCAAACTTTTTTTCTGCTTCATTACGTGAATAAAATTTCTTTTCAATCTTAATCCCTTTTTGAACAATCTCATTAGCAACTTTTTCAATCTTCTTTAGTTCTTCATCAGTTACTGCTTCATAATGTGTTATATCCAATCTTGCTTTATCAATATCCTTGAATGCCCCAGCTTGATTAACATGCTCCCCTAAAACTTTTTTTGCGGCTGCATTAACAATATGTGTTGCAGTATGATGCTGCGCTAATTGCAACCTTCTCTCAAAATTAATTTCTCCATGAACAACATCCTCTTTCTTAAATTCACCACTATTTACTTTGTGCAAAATAATTTTTCCTTGTTTCCAAACTTGAACTACATCATTTCCATCAAGATTACCGATATCATGAATTTGTCCACCAGAAGTAGGATAAAAAGCAGTTTGATCTAGCACAACAATATTCCCAATAACTTTCACAACTTTTGCTTTGAATTTAGTCAATTTATAATCTTCAAAATATAATGGTTTGGTTTCTTCAACATTTTTTAAATCATATTCTTCACCTTTTTCAGTAGCAGCAACTTGTTCCACTTTTTCATGTAACTCAGAAACTTTTGCATAGAAATTTTCTGGTGCATGAATCCCTAACATTTCCGGACTCACACCTTGTGAATCATAAAGTTCCAATAGTTTATCTTCATTAATTTTTGTACCCTTCAAAGATTCAATAATCCTAAAAGTTTTTTCTTTGGTAGCACCATATTTTTTCTTTTCAACTTCTAATATTTTTTTAATATCACTTAATTTCTCACTCAATTCAGGATATAATGGTTTCATTTCTTTTGCATGCATTTCACATACTTCATAGATATCAATATCCCATTTGTTTTTGTCAATAAACCCTAAACTTCTCCGAATCAACATTCGCAAATTATATCCTCCTCCAACATTAGAAGGTAATCCACCATCATTTAGAATTATTAAAGCACTTCTCATATGTTCTGCAATTGCATACAAGTTTGAAGTTGGCATCATATACTCTTTCAATTCCTTGACACCCATATCCATCTTCTTTGCAACAACCTTCCAAGCTTTATCCATATCTTCAGCTTCATCATTATTCAACAATGATGCATAAGGAGTATACTTTCTCAATAATTTTTCATCATACTTCAATCCAGTTTTTTTTCTTAATTGCTCTAGAACTTTTGGGAATACTGCATCATAAGTTGTTGGTGCACCTTGCGAGAACCAAGCATTCCTTTCCATACCAAGTCCCATGTCCAAAACTTTAATTTTCAAATCTTTAACACCATTATTTGTTTGCTCATAAAGCATGTAAACCTGATTCCATAACTCACAACCCCGAGAGAACATTTCCATACAACATCCAAGATTCCCTCCGCCTGCCCAAGCATCTTCATGAAAAGTCATATCCTCTTTCTTCAATCCAAGTCCTTTGAGATTCCAATCTAACATATCTTTGAAAACTTTATTTTGATCCCATTTCTCTGGTGCAACAAACATATGCTGCCCAATCATAACAAATCCAGTATGATGCGACATTGTTACACCAACATTATCTGTATCTCCAAATCTCAAACAAAATTGTGGTATTACTAATGGATTTGCTGGTGGTTCAACTTCCCCAGAAATAACATATGGTTGAAATGCAGCGATAGAAGCATTGGTATAATCCATTGTTGGATTCCATCTTGCTACTGAGGGATACCTCTTAATTGCAGTATACCCTTTCTTCTCAAACATTTCCGAAAATTTTTTCCAAACATCTATGTATGATAATTTATTTTTACAAGGACTATTTCCAATAAAACTAAACCCTTCTCCAGAACAAGCCGGATCTCCACATGTACTTCTGTTTATAGTACTCCAATATGGTTTTCCACATTTTTTACAAATTCCTCTTTTGAACCCTTCTTCAATAAGAACTTTAGTAGCATAATATTTTTCAGGATTTTTCCAAAAAATAGGTTTGTATTGCTTTTTTATTTCCTTGTCTGGAATCATAACAAATTAAATTAAAATCTAAGTTTATATAATTTATCAAAATAAAAAAATTAAATAGAATTAAGTTTTCTTTTTAGATCTTCAAGTTGCCTATCCAAAGAAAGTTTATCCCTATCTTCCTTTTTTTCTTGTTTAATTAAAGCTTTTTTAACTTTCTTCATAACTGGTTCAACAATTTTTTCTGTCTCTTGTGGCTTGATTTTATAAGTATCTAAGTCATCAGAACTTAATGGCATGTCCTTCATTTTTATCCTTCTAAGGAAGAAATTAACACTTCCCATGCACTTTTTAAATTCTAGATAATTAATCTCTTTTTCATGCCTAATTCTCTTGATACTATCATATCTCTTGAGCAACTGTACTAAATCTATTGTTGCTTGCAGGATATCTCTTCTCTTTTGAAGATGACCTTGCAAACATACATGTACACTCTCTTCCTTTTTCTTGTTGACCATTTTATTCAAACAAATTTCGATCTATTTCAATTAGTTGCCCTCTGATTTTTTCTAAATCGCTTTGCCACATTGCTAATTCTCTATCTTCTTCTGCTCTTAGATTAGATAATTTATCTAAAATATTATCAGCTTCATTTAATCGAGTTTTTAATTTTTTTAGAGTTTCAACAACATCCCTATACTTTTCTATTTTTACAAACAATGGCTTTTCATCACCAAAATATTCTGGCATAGCTCTTTGACTAGGCATAGAAATAGCATTTTTTATTTGTTCTACATCATTAGATCCGAATCCGCTTTGCGGCTCAAAACTAGGTACTGACTTTGGTAATTCTGGGAATTGTAACGGCGGTAATTCAGAATTTTCCTCTTTTTTCTTTCCAAATAAACCCATTATTGCACACCTCCGGTTTATAAACTTACT
This sequence comes from Candidatus Woesearchaeota archaeon, assembly GCA_018302165.1. GTDB lineage: Archaea > Nanobdellota > Nanobdellia > SCGC-AAA011-G17 > GW2011-AR17 > JAGVZZ01. The sequence goes on along the minus strand of JAGWAA010000054.1, from coordinate 2,073 downwards.
AAAAGAATTCTCTTTAAAAACTTTTATGCCCACTGTATAAAGGTTACACGATTCTATTTTATTTTTATTAAAAATTAATTCCTCTCAGTAATGAACACAATCTTTATAAATCATTAAAGATAATCACTTAAATACTTTTTGTGATATCCAATGAAACTAGCCCTCCAATCAATTGAAGATTTGATACATATAATTATTGGCGAGGACGTCATTCCATTAACAAAAATTCTACATGCCAAAGATAATATCAGCGAGTTTAAATTGGCAGAAATGCTTAATGTTACAGTCAATCAAATAAGAAATATGCTTTATCGTCTATATGAACAAAATCTAGTTGTTTATATAAGAAAGAAAGATAAGAAAAAAGGTTGGTATATTTATTATTGGAGTTTGAACCAAAGAGGTATTGAGAATACAATTCTAAAGACCAAACTTAAACAATTAGAAGACCTTAAAATTCGTATTAGCAGAGAACAAGAATCCCAATTTTATGTTTGCCCTAATGGTTGTATGCGTTTTCCTATTGAGACAGCAATGGAATACGAATTCAGATGCCAGGAATGTGGTTCATTAATGAAAGATTTAGATAACAAAAAAACCATTGATAACATTAAAAATATGATTACAACTCTTGAAACTGAAATTGAGATTATAAGAAATCCTCCTGTAAAAGTTAAAATCAAGAAAGAAAAAGTTTCAAAAGTAAAAATTAAAAAACAAAAAGTTTCAAAAGTAAAAATTAAAAAATCTATTAAAAATGTTTTAAAAGAAAAACCAAAAAAAGAAATTAAAAAAGTTTCTAAAGTTAAGAAAAAAAAGATCTAAAAGCTATTAATTAATCCGTCTAAAACTTGATATCCATCTAAAGGTGGAATCGGAATTAAATTAAATGCAAATAACAACAAATTCAATCTTTTTGAAATAATCCATATTGCTCTTTCATTTATACTCATTTTTGTTCTATACTTTAACATTAACCAACTAAAACCAAATAACAATAAATTTACAGCAGGTCCAGCGAATGCAATTATTGCGCTTTGTAACGAAGTTGCTCCCGCGGGAATTGCTACATATGCAGGTGCTAAAAATAATAATGGGAATGATAGTAGTTTTATAACCACACCAATTAACAACCCAAACCAAAAAATATGGAATGTTGCGTCAAGTCCAAATAATATTGCAATAAATTTATGTCCAAATTCATGCAACACAACTGCGGGTGCTGCAATAATCATTGCAAATTTAATGTCTTCCCAATCAAATTTCTTTCTAAATTCAAATTCTTTTCTTGGTCTTTGAATGAAACCAGAGAATATATACCCTAATATTACACTAATCACAATTAGACTTATAATCTCGTTTAAATTTAGGAACATAGTTAATGTTTCTCATGAAAAGTTTATATATTTATTTGTTTAACAATAACTAATGTTTTACTTGGCACCTATAGTTGTTTTCTTTGGATTAGTTATTAATTATTCTCTAAAAAAAAGATTTTCTTCAGAACTTAAACAACTTACATATTTTTTGAAATTCTCTGAAAAGTTTTTTTTATTATTAATAATCTCATTTTCAATTTATTTATCTTTTAGCCTCTCAATTTGGTTTTTTATTTTTCTTTTTACTGGGATTATTTTAGGTTTTTTTTTAAGAGAAACTTTACTTTATTTAGGTATTCAACAGACTATATTTAATTTATATCTTTCTTCTTTAAGTTTCATTTATTTATTATTCACAAAAGAAAAACTATCCTTGAAAAATACTTTATTATTCTTTCTTCCAATGCTTGTGATTTTTCTTCCAGTCGACCCTTGGATATTTTTAGCTTTATCTTCTGGTTCTTTAATCCCCCAATTATTCCAATAAGCTTTTAAATCTGAAAAAATCAACTTTTCTTATGCCGCGGTGGCACAACCTGGTACTGCGCAGATCATCCCTAATAAGATGAGTGTAGGATTGCTACCAGCACGTGCTTGACATTGTATACACAAAAGTATGAGAGCATGTTCCTGTGCAAATATTCTGTTTCCGAAAGGATATCTGGGTTCAAATCCCAGCCGCGGCGTATTTACT
>JAGWAA010000053.1 GCA_018302165.1 Candidatus Woesearchaeota archaeon | reverse complement strand
GGTTCCCAAGCAAGTGAAATAACTATTACATTATCTGGTTTCGCTTATGAGGACACAATTCCTTCCACAACAATCTGGTTGGAACCTTAATTTTTTTTCATTATATTCTCTTTCTCACAAAAATTTATAAATGATACATTCAGTTTAAGTTTAGGAGTAAAATTCTACAATGCCAACACTAAACTTTGAAGAAATTGTAACTAAAATATCTACTGAAAAAGGTCTAACTCGTGAAGAAATCGAAAAGAAAGTTAAAGAGAAGTTAAACCAATTATCCGATTTAATTTCTAAGGATGGTGCTGCTCACATTGTTGCTAATGAATTAGGCGTTCGTGTTTATGAAACTCCTTCATCTACTCCTAAAAAGGTTTCTATCAAAGAACTAAATCCTGCTTTCAAGAATGTTGAATTATTAGTTAAGGTGTTAAAAGTAAACGAGATTAGAAACTTCAAAACTTCTTCTCGTGAGGGTCGCGTTGCTAATGTTTTGGTTGGTGATGATACAGGTACTTGTCGTTTAGTTGTTTGGGACGAAAAACAAATCAAAGAACTTGAACAAGGTTGCTTGAAAGATGGTTGTATATTAAAAGTTATGAACTGTTATGTCAAAGATAATAATTTTGGTGGCAAGGAAGTTCATATGGGCTCCCAAGCTTCTTGGATTATTGACCCTGCTGGTGCATCTGTTGTCAATGTTAAAGCTACTAATATTGATAGAAAATTCATTAAAGATTTACAAGAGAATGATAATGTTTCTGTTGTTGGTACTATTGTCCAAATCTTCGAACCAAGATTTTATGATTCCTGTCCTCAATGTAACAAAAAAGTTGCAATATTAAATTTTGTTTTTGATGATGGTACTGAGAATATTCGTGTTGTTTGTTTTAGAGACATAGTCAAACAAATTCTTGAAGTTGATGATTTATTAATTTTGAAAGATAATGCTGATAAGTTTAGAGAGATTCAAAGAAAAGTTGCTGGCAAACAATTAACTATTACTGGTCGTGTTAATAAAAATACTTTCTTTAATCGTTTGGAATTAACAGCTAATGGCTGCTCTGAAACAAACCCTAAAGAATTGGCTGTTGAAATAGAAAAAAATAAATAATTTATAACCCAAAATATTCTCTTATTCTCTCAACAAGTGTTTTAGGTTTCTCTTTATCACAAATTCTTTGATATTCATCCAAAACCATTTGTCTTTCTTCAGGATTAGCAACATATCTAAATCCAATGTCACTTCCACTTACAAAAACATAGTCTTTATTTACTTCAAAACGTTTTGGATTACTATACATTCCAGAATATCTTTTAGTTTCTTCCCCTAAATCTAATTCAAAAACAACTCTATAGGAGTGCGTCCTTTCATCTCTTTTGCTATCAACAACTCTGCCAATACCGTATTCTTTTCCATTTAGTCTCAACGCCCTTACCTCCAAGTTTAGAAATATAAAAATAAAAAAAATAAAAAAATTTATCTTCGCACGATCAAGATCAATGCTAAGATAACGATTAATACAGCTAAAATTCCAAAGCCTAGTCTCAATGCTGTTGAGAAATCAGTTGAACTTTCTTCTTCTTCTTCAACAACTACTGTAACAGGTTCAGATTCTTCGCTAGCAACTCCTTCAACACTCAAGGATGTACTTTCTTCTAAGGAACTATATCCTTTGTTGTATTCAACTAATACAACTACTTCATATTCCCCAGTTTCAGTAGATTCTGGAATTTGGAAGGTCAATGAAACATCTTCTGAGGATTCTTCATCTTCATTGTCCATTTCATCACTTGTCAATTCATCTAAGAAAGTTGACTTTTCAATGCCTAATTCTGGTACACTTACAGTTACTTTGATATCTTCTTCTTTATTGTCACCCATATCTTCTAATCTTACTGTAACAGTTGTGTAGTCTCCAGCTTCAACATCTTCTGTCAAAACATCTACAACGCTTAACAAATGTCTTTCTCTGCTTACTAACAAGTCAGCTGTGTATGTTTCAGAATCAACATCATCGTAGATTTCTACATATAATGTGTATTCTTGTTCTGCATTCAAGTCAGCTGGTAATTCTAAAGACAATTTTTGTCTGTAGCTAATGCCATCTTGTACATCAAACATTCCACTTGTTGCTTGAACTGTGTCATATTCATAACCACCAATCCATGCTTTAACGTTTACGTCAGTTGTATCGCCTGTACCTGTGAAGTATACATAGATATCAACGTTCTCTCCTCTTTCAACATATACGGTTGCGTCTTCTAGGTTGATTCCATTTACATAGACATTGTCAAATTCATAATTGTCACTGTCTGCCATAGCTGGAACAGCTATAAGACTCAACACAAACATTACTGCTAATAATAGTCTTTTCATTTTGTTTTACACTCCTCCTTAAGGAATTGTTACTCCTATGAAATTAAGACCCATATATAAACCTTGTGATTTGTTATAACTCCTAAGTTAATACAAACCCATTTTTACCGAATATAACTCTCCCAAGCCCATTTTAACCTTTATTGTTTAAAATATATGTTATAGAACCTACTTTCTTCTTTTTAAGAGCTTTTTTTCCTTAATCAAATAAACAATTCCAAGTATGACTGTAATAATAACTATATAGAACCAAACATTCATTTCTGTTATACCGCCAGTAATTTCATACATAGTCTTGTTAGCACCCAAAAATAAGCCTAAAAAGATGTCTATAGCTATAGAAAATGCCACCGAAAAGGCAATAGTTTCCAACAATTCTTGCTCTTTGAATATGATTTTAGTCAGCAAAAACCCTGGTATGAACAGCGCAAATGCCAATCCTATCACAGCATGCAAGATATCTACTACTATCATTCTTCGCCTCTTAACCAGAAATGTATCTCTTGGTCATTAGTCTCAACGATAACTTTAGCATAATCATATTCCTTAGTAATTTCAAACTCTTGTTTGATAGTCGCAGTGGAATCATGCTCTAATAATATATTCTCTTTCTCAATGGTTTCAGTAACCTTCAAAACATCATTATCATAAAACTCTATATATATATTATACTCATAATCCATAGCTTGATTCTCTAAATTATGTATAGTAAACTCAAATTCATATTCATCTAATAAATACTCCGAAGGCAAATTCTGATGATCCTCAAAATACAACTCAGTAAACGATTCAGTAGTCTTTGTGGTAAAAATCAAAACTAATACAACAATAATCCCAATTATCGAAACTGCAATCAATATATTGTATAATTTATCTTCATTCATATTGAATTTGGTTTTTAATTTCTTTAAATACCTTTCTTTTAGAATTAATAAAATAATCTCAATTTTAAATTAATTGCATCTAACCTTTTTATTGCTTCTTTAGGATTTAGATAAGATCCAGGATCAGTTAATAATTCTATAGCCTCATTTACCAATTCTTTATATTGATTGTACCTTTGGTCTAAATCTTTATCCCTATCTACTAGACTAATCAATGCTTCATATTCACCCATAAAACTTAAAAGAGTTCCTACATTGTTAACTAAGAATCTAATCTTTGAAATTGGATCTGCTGATAGTTCAAACTTCCTAATCCTTTCTGAAGCCCCAGAGGCCCTTTTAGATAGATCCCCGAATCTTTCTGATAATGCAATATTGATATTCATAATTTATTCTTCCTATAAGTCTTTTATAAAGTTTACTATTCTAAAAAAATTCCATTTCTGCTTTTAGAATTTAATCTCTATCTATACCATATAATCTTTTTATCTGTATTAATTTCCTTAATTCCTTCTCCCTTATATATTATTTTTGTCATGTAAATTTCGGATTTGAGTTCGTTTATAACTTTCTTTTAGTCGCTCTCGCTCCAAACCGCTCAATCGCCACGGTGGCTATGAAAATTTTTCAGCTTTTTCTCATTAAGTTTTATTAAACCTTTTTTTAATTGTACTTTATGCAAAACAAAGAACTTATAAATAATCTATTATATACTCGTTATAGTGAAGATATAATGAATACAACTATACAATTAGATAAAAAATTAGTAAAAGAACTTCAAGAGGCTCGTGATTATCCTAGGCAGACTTATAATGAGTTGATTGAAAAAATGTTAAAGCTGTATAAAAATACAAAAAAAAGAAATCAGTATGATGAATTTTTGCATAAAATTCAGCAGCAAAAAATGAAAGAGCTTTGGGATAACAAGGAAGATGAGGTTTGGGAAGATGCTTAATTCTGGTGATATTATCCTTGCAAACATTCAATTTGTTGATACCTCTGAAATAAAAAAGCGTCCAGCTTTGGTTTTGTTTGAAGAATCTGGTAATGTAATTGTTGCAGGCATTACAAGCAATCTAAAAATGAACGGAATAAAATTAACAAAGAAAGATGGTGCAATTAAAGATAGTATAATTAAATTGAATTATATTTTTACAATATCGGAAGTTATGATTGAAAAGAAGTTATTTGCTTTAAACAATCTAAAAAGAAAAGAAGTTTACAACGAGCTTTTGAATAAGTTAAACAAATTATAATCTTTTACTTATCTTTTTCTATTCTAATCAACTTCTCCAGTCTATTTTCTTGTTTTTCTGCTCTTTTTCCAATTTGATAAATAACATAAGCAACACCATAGGCAAATAATGCATTGGTAAAATCTTTTTCATCACAATCAGGCATGGAATACACAATATACCCCATATCCAGGGTTAGAAGAACATTTGTTAAAAAATAATTTATTATCTTCAATGACCTATAACCATCTTTAAGTCCTATTAATTGCTCAGGTTCATATTCTTGCCCATTAAACTTTACCATAAAAATATTTTTTCAATGAGGTTATTAAATCTTTTGACTGATCCTAAACTCAAATCCAGTCCTATCCCTAACAACAATCAACCTTTCAGATAAATCTTCATTAGTGAAACTTTCAACAACATAACCTTCATACGAATTCACAGGAATTCCATGCTCCGAAGAAATCAACTCTTCAACTATCAACAAAATCTCATTATAATCAATTGAATACTCTTCCTTGATTTCATTCACATTAATCATATTCTCATTCTTAATTTTTCCAATCGAATCCACAGAAACTATAATTTCTTCTTCTAAAGAAACATCTACTGTAAACCTTGTTGCCTCGAATGAAAATTTCGTATCCTCTAGTATCGCACCACACTCTCTTAATTCTTGTTCTAAATATAATTCCAGGTTCTCTTCCATGGTTTCTTTCGGTATCAACTCATACGCCGTTCCAAAGCTCGAGAAACTTTCTTCTATGTACCCTGTATGCATCCCTAATAATGCAACACTCTCTTCAATCAAACTTTCCTCACACTCTTCTACTGCCTCTTGCGCTTGTTCTAAACTTTCAATTTCAGTCAGAGTTTGAAAATCATTTTCTCCATTAATTGACCAATAAAATATTAATCCCACTACTAACAATAATGCTAACCCGAATATTACTAGAATACTCATCTGCCCTTTTCTTTTATACTGCACGAACACTAATAATCCAATTAATATCACAAATAGAACTAAACTAATCCCTAAATCATTCTCAAACCCCCCGTAGAACGCTCCGGTGATTACAGGAATATAATTCTCAAACTTATTTTCGAATGCTGTGAAATTATTATACACCAAGTTTTCTTTTAAATCTATAACTTTATTATTCAATTTTGATTCATAACTAAAATATTTTATTCCATTCTCTGTTGGATACTCATAAATATTAGAACTTGTTTCAATCAATCTGTGATTCTTCACATTCGTTATTAACAGAACTTCTTCGCTTGGGTTTCCATTATAAAACTCCAAAGTTTTTTCACTGGTATCGATGGTTATTTCATTGTTCTCATCATATGATTCAACTAATACTTCTTCTTTCTCTAGGAATATTACTTCCCCTTTGATTGTAAACCTTCCTTCATCAATATTAACATCACATAACGGATTTTTTTTACAAATTATTATCGGCTGGTTCTCTTTGTTTTGTATGCTGTAATCATTTATTGTATACATATTCTCACTTGGTAATTGTATCTTAGTAAACCCTTCTGAATCAAAATTCACTTTGGTTTTTTCTTTCGAATCATCATTATTTGTTACTGTCTCTCCTAATAATGTTAAGTTTCCGTCTTTGAACTCAATTTCTGTTGTGTTATAATAAATATAAGTCGGCTCGTTTCCTTCTGGAATAAAAACTACATACTCATCCTGTGTCAGGTTTCCATTATTGATTGTAATGTATACTCTTCCTAAATCTCCATTACCATTCCTTTGTCCGACATTTATTGTTCCATCTTCGTTTAATGTTGCTGTGAATTCGGATGAGTCAAATAAAGATCCGAAGAATAAATTATTATTATTTTCAAATGATACGAATGAACCTTGAATGAAGTTGCCAAATGATACTAATGCATTTGTCATCGAGAACGATGATATTGTTCCTTGTGCTGTGTCCCAATTATATTCTGGGTTGGTAGTCCCATCAAAATAATATTCTGTTTCAGTTTCTTGCAAATCAATAGTTTGTTGTCCTGTTTCTTGGTCTACTGAAGTTTCAAAATTTTGAATTGTACCATCTTCTGTGACTGGGACTTCTGTGATCTCTTGTTCCTCTGTTTCAACAAAACCTTTATCCGTTTCTTGAGATAAATCATCACCACTTAATGCAAAAACATGATTACATAAAACTAAAATCAACAATAACATAATTACCACTCTTTTCATTATATTATTCTTAAATCTTTAAATTAAAAAACCTTATGGTAATAAT
>JAGWAA010000052.1 GCA_018302165.1 Candidatus Woesearchaeota archaeon | reverse complement strand
TCCAGTAATTTCTTCCAAAGCTATTTTCAAATCATCACCATCAACATTACTAACTTCAATAACAGTTCCAATCTTAGTATTAGAACCAAATTCTTTCAAATCTCTAACAATAAAATCTTCACTAAATCTTTCTTCTAATATTTGTTCTAAATTTTCAAAAGGGATTTCAGAATATACAGTTGCAGTTGTTCCTCCTTTCAAAGAAACATCCTTATCCATAATATCTCCAGTTGTAGAATAATTCCAAACTAAAACACTTAAAGCCAAAATAACAAGGATTAAAGGAATAAAGAATAACTTTTTATAATGTTTATAATATAATTCCTGAAATTGTTCTTTCATTTAAGCAAAAAAATAAATTTATTCTTTATAAGTTTTTAGGAGTCATTTTGTAAAACTAATATATAAATTATCTAAAGTTACAAAAAACTCAAGATTATCTGAATCATAATTAACCATTAAAAAAACGAGAAATAATAGAAATTTAAACTTTCCCAAAACCTTTTTATATACTCTTATCTATAACAAACAAAAAGAAGTGAACTTTAATGGAAGAAAAGAAACTATTCTTAGTAGCATTTATAGTATTAAGTATCATTATAATAACAACAAAACTTCCATTTATAGGCAATGTAGTTCTTGAACAAACATTAAATTTAGATCTTGATTCAACAGCTTTTGCACAATCTTCAGGAATAACAGGTGATATTCTATTAAATCTAAACGAATACATTTCTCCAAATGAACAAATCACATTTAAAATTAATTCAAACACATACACTTACACAATAAAACAACTTCTAGAATTAAACAATTATTCTATTGAATATGAAGAAACTTCCTTCACACCAGAAAATGAAGCTTCACAAAAAAATATTCTATTCTCAAGTGCAACTTCAAATTATATTGGTTTCAAAATTCCAAGATACTCAGAAGTAAACTCAATATCATTTTCTTTATCCGGCTCAGAATCAAATTCTCAATACCCTAGTGCAATAAAATTAGATTTCGGTTCAGAAGGCACAACAGATTGGTATTATTTAGGAACATTTGCTGATTACAGTACCAATTCAATTCAATCTGAAGATTTTGATTCAACACAAGAAGGCACAGGATATATAAGAGATTCAGAAACATATTATTGTGAATTCTTAAATTTTCCAGAAACAAAACATATCCAAATTTCAGCAACATATACTTCAGTCTCAACTAAAGGCGACATTAAAGCAACAATCCTTTCTGTTCCAACAGGCAATCCTAAAGTTGGCTGGAGTGGTGGATCAAATACTTGTGATCTTCCAGAAACAGGCAATTCTTGTGAGATTGAATTAGATTACACTATAGAAGGAAAATATTTAGTTTGTATTTATTCAGAAACTCAAGCTGAAACTGAAGAAAATCTTTACGAAATACCATTAGATACAACTTCAGAAACAGATACTGGTTATACTTGCTATACACAACAAAATAGTCTTTGTATAAGCACAGATTACACCAATTTCTTTATCACAGTTTACCCAGCAACATATAACAATGAAATAAAAGGAGAAATTGATATAACCGAATGGGAATCATTCACTGACGCAATTTTAACAGCCGTAAAATATTATGTTGGCTCTGTACCTTACACAGGAATTTGCAAAGAATCAATGTGCACAGTTCCAATAAATATCACTTCATCTTCCGCAGGAAATTTACTTTTTTCAAATTTAAATATCGAATATGAATCTAGTGGGATTACACAACAAACTTCAATGCTTTATGATTTAATTTTACCAGAGGGTAATATTCAAGCAATTGAAACCCAAGATTTAGAAGAAGGAATTGAACTTGCAATCCCCTTAGATAAATTAAATTTAAGCATTTCAGAAATAGGTGATTATACATTAGAAGTTTCATTTATAGACTTATCAACATCAACAGACATTTCAATCAAAGATTCTTCAGAAATTTATACCCCATCATCATTAATAGAAACCGCAACAACAAAACTTAATTCATATTTAACAGAAAATACTGATGAATATAGAATATTATTCATGCTAGACAAAACCCAAAAAATAGAACAAGTAACTAAAGAATTAACAGAATTAGAAAATCAAATTGGTTTTACAGAAGATTCAGAATTATTAACAGAAATTGAAAAAACTTTAGAAAACATTCCTTGGGACATATCAGCATCACAAACATATTCAACAAATTCAATAATAAATGCTTACGATATTCCTTCATCATTAGGAGATGTAGAAGAGATTTACTATAACCAAGAAAAAATTTCAGTAAAGGCAACAATAAAAAGCATACAAATTACAACTTACAATGACGAAATTTCAGAATATATTTTAATCCATAGAGAAATAACTGCAAATGAAGATATTGAAGGAATAATTTATGAAATAGCACCAACCTCATTTTCAGATTTATATTATTTTTCTAGACCAAAATCAATTTCTGGCTCACAAGGAGAATATTCCATTGAATTATCAGAAGGTGAAACTTTAGATTTATATTACTTAACACAAGAAAGCATCAAATTAAGCGAATTCAACACAATTTTTATAGAAACTGAAATTGAAGAAGAAATAACCTTCTGTGGTGATGGGATTTGTTCAACAGGAGAAGATTGTGAAATGGATTGTGAAGAAGAAACTTCAATTATTATTTATATAATCCCAATAGTTTTAATTATTTTAGTTGCAACTGGACTAACAATATTCTTTTTAAGAAAAAAAGGTCCTATGGATTCATTCTTAATAAAAGCAAAAACAAAAGGCCTTACTAAGGAACAAGTAACTTCATTATTAAAGAAAAAAGGCTGGAATCAAGAAGATATAGAAAAACAACTTAAGAAATATTAATAAATATCCATAAACTTCCAACCTCTGTGGAGAAGATTAAAGCCTTTTTAAGCAAACGTGATAATCAATTACTTTTACTAGTAATGCTATTTGCAATTGTAATAAGAATGTATTTCTTTTTCAAAACCCATCTTCAAGGTCTATGGTGGGATGAAGCAGATTATATGACTTTAGCAAAGAATTATGCATTGGGAACACCAGAAATAGCTGCACCCTGGCGTGCAAAAGGTATGTCTTTCTTACTAAGCTTCGCATACCAATTAGGTGCAAATGAAGTTGTACAAAGATTAATCATCATAGGATTCTCAGTCTTAGGTGTATACTTAACATATGTCTTAGCAAAAGATATTTACAATAAAAAGATTGCATTAATTGCCTCAACATTAATGTCAGTAATTTGGGTAAATCTTTTTTGGACAGCAAGATTTTCTGCAGAAACTTTTGTATTACCATTTTACATACTAGCAGGAATATTCTTTTGGAGAGGCTATGTCCAAAATAAAAGCAATTGGTATCTAATTTTTTCAGGAATGCTAATCGCCCTTGCAATATTCATTTACGAATCACCACTCACATTTTTTCCATTCATTGCAATTTTCATATTAGTTTACGATAAATTAAATTTCTTAAAAAACAAAAAATTCTGGTTATTCATATTAGGTTTAGCAATAGTTTTACCATTTGTATTTTATCATTATCAAACTACTGAAGGAAGTATATATCCCAGATTTGATCGTATTTACGAAGGTTCATTAGCAGAGGGCACAGAATTAGACACAAAATTAGAATCACAAGGATTACTATCCGTTATAGGAACAGGATTTACATATTTCTATATGGCTCCAGAATATCTAAAATGGCCATTATTAATTTTAGTTATTATTGGTCTTTACACATTTTTAGATTTATTCCTCGGAATCGATATACTATTCAAGAATAAAGATGAAAAATTAACAAAAGATTTTTTCATATTATGGTGGGGTTTATGTGTTATGTTAGTATTTGGAGTTTATATGTCAATAACAATGGCATATTATGAACAAAGATATATTTATTCAGCATATCCAATATTAATGATTATCGCAGCAAGAGGCATTTTACTTATTGCAGACTTTTTAGAAAAACAAAAACAAAGACTTGGAACTTTAGCAATATTCATTCTAATAATAATAGTAATAGTCTCCCATTTAAGTTATGCAAATGAAATAATTATGTTTAAATCAACTTCATTTTCTCAAGAACGTGCAGCTGGTGAATGGCTAAAAGATCATACTGAAGAAGGTGATGTACTAATTGCATGCACCCAAGCAGTGCCTTTAACATATTACACAGAAAGAAAAGTTTTAACATATAGATATAATATTACAGGCACTGATGAAGATATTACTAATAATAAAATAAAATATCTTATTTTAGATGGCTATTATTTCGATTGTAACCTAACTTATATCGAACTAAGACAAAACAATTTAACACCAGTTCAAGCATATTATGAAGGTGAACAACCAGTAATTGTAATCTTTGAAACAAATGGATACTACTAAAACAAACTTAACCACTACATTTATTCTCAATAATACATTGGCAGGACAATATTTAACCACTACAAAAATTTATAATAACTAACATATTCTTCAAAACAGAATATACAAATTTCTTTTAAACTACCATTCTCAGCTTTATGAATTGCAGAAAGATACTTATTTCTTTTAGAAACAGGAATAGCAAATCCCATTAAACCTTTATACATTAATAACCAATTTAATAATAATCTACCAACTCTACCATTTCCATCAACAAAAGGATGAATTATTTCAAATTGAACATGAGATTGAAAAACAACTTCAAAATCATCCACTTTCTTAAAAGCCTCTTTAATCCAATGCAATAAATCTTCAATCCTCTCTTCAACAAAAAGAAAACTTGTAGTATATCCTTCACCAACATAATTTTGAATTTTTTTAAATTTTCCTAAAGTATTAATATCCTCAATATCTTTATTAACAAGTCTATGCAATTCCAAAAGATCTTTTTTCAAAGGTAAATGATTGCAATTATTTTCAACATATTCCCAAGCTAATAAAAGATTAGATGCCATATGCAACTCTTTTTTACTATAACCTGAAGGAACAATATCATCAAAAAGATAATTAAAAGTATCCTTAACTGTTAAAGTACTTCCTTCAATAGAATTGCTATTTGCAATAAATAAAGCTAAAAATCTTTCTCTTTCTTTTTCTTTAGAAATTATATCAAATTTTTTTAAATAAGATTTATAGTTTTCAGAACTCTTTCTCATTAAATCATGATCTTGATAAGAAAGTTGATCTTTAAAACCTAAAACCCAATCTTTTTTTTCATATGATCTTTTCATACATTCAAATTCTAAATTATGAATAGGCCTTTTCTCCAAATATAAATATTCATTATTACCAATTTTTTTAGTTACTATTGAAACCATGAAATTATTAACCACTACAACTATATAAATTTATCGAATAAACACCATAAGATTATAAAAATAAAAATAAACTTAACCACTACATGAATTTAATTTCACAAAATATTCTTTCAAAGGTTCAAAAGCACTTTAAACCTCAACAGAAATTCTCGAGGACAAAGAAGGTAAATTAGACTGGTATGATTTAAAGGAATTAGAAACATTAAAGATTATCCCTAGTGATTTTGAAATTATAAAAAATCTTGTTCTTAAAAAAGAAAAAAATTATTTTGATTGTATTTCAGAAAAAGAAGGAGAGAATTATATTCTAAGAAAATTTATTTAATTCCTGAGCTACCAAAACCACCTTCACCACGATTTGTTTCAGAGAGTTCATCAACTTCTTCAATATGTGTATGCTCAATTTTATTAAAAACAACTTGAGCAATACGATCCCCTTTAGCAACAGAAAATGGTTCACTTCCATGATTAATTAAAATAATACCCAATTCTCCTCTATAATTTGAATCTAAAGTTCCAGGAGTATTAACAATTGAAATACCATGCTTCAAAGCTAATCCACTTCTAGGGCGAACTTGTAATTCATATCCAAAAGGAACTTCAAAAGCAACACCAGTCCCAATTAATCTTCGTTCACCAGGATTAATTAACACAGCTTCAACACTTCTTACATCCATTGCTGCATCACCATGTCTTGTATATGTTGGTAACTGAGCCTCAGGATGAAGCTTTTTCACTTTAACAGTTAAACTAAAATCAACCATAAACAATATCAAGTAAATCCAATTAAAAACATTTCCCTACTACAAAATCCAAATTAACATACAACAAAATGCTTCCAAACCATAAACAAATAATACAACTTGCTTTTCAGTATACTTCCCAGAGATTGTTAAAATATGTGGAATAGAATAAATTTTACCATAAAGAGATTTAACTTTTCCATCAAACCAAACCCCATAACTTTGTTTTTTAAAT
>JAGWAA010000051.1 GCA_018302165.1 Candidatus Woesearchaeota archaeon | reverse complement strand
ACCTCTAAAAACATACCATAATTCAGCATAATCCGAATGAAAATGACCATTAGGCCCACCAAGAAGACCAGTCTGTTTCATTTCTAAAACTTTAACTTGCTTTCCAACAAAATCACCCAAATCTCCATTTAAAACAGTAGTAATTGTTCTCCTTGCGTCTTCATGATCAACATCTCTATGCCCAAAAATTGCTCTTACCATAAATTCAAAAATAAAACAACTATATATAAAACTTACCAAATTCATCTCTAGATATAATATTTAAACATCCACAAACTATAAAAACCAAAATTAAAATAAAAACCTGATGAAAGCATGTTTAGTTATTCCAACTTATAACGAAAGAGATAATATTACTCCATTGTTTGAAAAACTTTTAGAAGAATTCAAAGAAATCAAAGATTTTGATATGGAGATTCTCATTGTTGATGACAATAGCCCAGATAAAACTTGGGAAATAGTAAACGAATTTCACGAAAAACATCCAAATATAAATCTTCTATTAAGAACCAAAAAAGAAGGTTTAGGCGCAGCATATATTCATGGAATGAATTATGCAATGGATGAAAGAAAAGCAGATATAATTTTTCAAATGGATGCCGACCTTTCACACGACCCAAAATTAATAAAAATCTTTTTAGAAAACATAAAAGATTATGATGTAATAATTGGTAGTCGTTATGTAAAAGGAGGCGGTTTTGAAAACTGGCCTTGGACAAGAAAATTAATCAGCCGTGGAGCAAATACTTATGCAAGATT
This sequence comes from Candidatus Woesearchaeota archaeon, assembly GCA_018302165.1. GTDB lineage: Archaea > Nanobdellota > Nanobdellia > SCGC-AAA011-G17 > GW2011-AR17 > JAGVZZ01. The sequence goes on along the minus strand of JAGWAA010000051.1, from coordinate 4,673 downwards.
ACTATTAGGCTTAAAAATAAAAGATATATCCTCAGGTTATAGATGTTATACAAAAGAAATTTTAAAAACCGTTCCATGGGATAAATTTGATAATAAAGGATATTCATTTTTAGAAGAATTGTTATACTATTGTATAAAGAATGGAGGAAAAGCAAAAGAAATTCCTTTAGTTTTTGTCGATAGAAAAATAGGTGAGACTAAATTAAATAAAGCTGAAATGAAAAATTTCTTAACAGGAATGATAAAAGTTAGATTAAAACATGGTAAACCCAAAATTTAGTATAATCATTCCAGTAGCACCATGGGATGAACCAAAAAATTCAATAAAAAGTTTAGAAAAAGTTGATTATCCCAAAAATAAATTTGAAATTTTCTTAATCAAAGGAACAAACCCTTCTAGACAAAGAAACGAAGGAATAATAAAAGCAAAGGGAGAAATAATAGTCTTTCTAGATAATGATTCAGAAATTCCAAAAGATTATTTAAAAAAAATTGAAGAACATCATAAAATATATGATATCGTAGGCGGTCCAGCAGAAACTTCAAACGAAGATACATTTTTAGGCAAATGTTTTGGAGCAGTAATTGGAACATATTTTACTTCACAAAAAATGCAAGCTAAGTTTAAAGGAATTGGAAAATTAAGAGAAGCCACAGAAAAAGAATTAATTCTTTGTAACTTAAGCATTAAAAGAGAAACATTAATCAAATATGGTCTATTCAATGAAAAACTTTACCCAAATGAAGAAAATGAACTTTTAAATAATTTAGAAAGAAACGGAATTAAAGCAGTTTATGATCCAAAATGCCCAATCTACAGAAGACAACGAGAAACATTATACAAATTTTCAAAACAATTCTTCAAATATGGTAAAAGTAGAATAGAACATTTTAAAGAAGAACCAAAAAATATAAGTCCAATATTCTTTACACCAGCAATATTCGTATTATATTTAATTAGTTTAAATTTTTTCAATCCGTTATGGTACTTAGCTCCATTAATTTTATATATCCTTGTAAATCTAACAACAACAATAACAACAACTATCGAATATAAAAATCCAAAAATGACCTTAATTATCCCATTCCTATTTCCATTAGTTCACATTTCATATGGTTTAGGAATATTAACGGGAATATTTACAAGTAAAGAACAAAACAAAAAAGGAGAAATAATAATTCAAAAAATACAATGAAAATAGCAATTGTTTATCCACCATTTAATAGAGGAAATGAATATCCATTATTAAGCCAAAATAGACAATTCAGATATTCAAACTCAAAAGAAATTAGAATCTTTCCATTAATACCAGCATCAGCTGCAACATTACTAAAAACAAAAGGTCATGAAGTTTTCTTTTTAGATGGAATTAATTTAAGACAAACAAAAGAAGAATTTACAAAAAGATTATTAGAAATAAACCCAGATATAATTGCATTAGAAACAAAAGCACCAGTTGTAAAAATCCATTGGGATTATATTAATCAAACAAAAAAATTAACCAAATCAAAATTTGTGCTATTTGGAGATCACGTAACCTATTTTCCAGAAGAATCATTAGAAAATTCAGAAGTAGACTATGTAATTGTTGGTGGAGATTACGATCAAGGTTTATTAAATTTAGTTGAAAGTCTAGAAAAAAAAGAAAAATTACCGGAAGGTATATGGATTAAAAAAAATGGAAAAATAATACCAAATGGAAAAGTTCCACAAATAAAAAATTTAGATGAAATACCATTTATTGACAGAGAATTAACAAACTGGCAAGCATATGGTGAAGCTTATCTCTATCAACCTTGTGCATATATTTTAACAGGAAGAGGTTGTGGTAGTAATACTTGCGAAAAACGAGGATGCACATTCTGTATTTGGCAAGATGCATTATGGGAAAAAACCGCAAGACTCAGAAGTCCAAAGAATGTAATAAAAGAAATTAAAGAATTAACCCAAAGACATGGAATAAAAGAAATTTTTGATGATAATGAAGGTGGTGCAATTTGGGATAAAGAATGGTTAAAAGAATTTTATGAAGAAATGAAAAAAGAAGGATTAATTGGAAAAGTTTACCTATCAACTAATGCAAGAGCAGATTCCTTAGACGAAGAAACTTGTATTTTAATGAAAAAAGCAGGATTCAGATTATTAAAAATTGGTTTAGAATCTGGAAATAATGAAACACTTAAAAAAATTAACAAACAAGAAACTATTGAAGAAATTATTAAAGGAATAAAAAATGCAAAAAAGCATGGATTAATAGTCATGTTAACATCAATGGTAGGTTATCCTTGGGAAACTGAAAAAGATGTAAATCAAACATATATGGTTGCAAAAAAAATCATGCGATATAAAACTCATTTAGGAGACTCATTACAATCAAGTGTTATAATTCCATATCCGGGAACACCATTATATGAACAAGCATTAAAAAATAATTGGTTTGTTGTAGATCCTAAAGAATACGAATTATTTGATCAAACTAGACAAATTTTAAAGAGTCCTATAAATACCCAAAAATGGTGTAAAAAAATCTGGAGCATACATTATGATCCAATATTTGTCTCAAAAACAATATTAAGCATAAAAAGTAAAGAAGATTTAAAATTATTATCCAGAGGAGTAAAATCAGTATTAGGACACTTAAAAGACTATTGAAAAAATGGCAAAAATAACATTTATTCATCCAAATGCAAATTCTGAAACAGATTTTAAAGGTAAAAAAACAACAATTCCCCCAGAAGGATTATGTTTATTAGCAGCAATAGTTCGAGAACAAGGATACGAACCAAATATTATCGACGCTGCAGCATTATTATTAAATAATAAAGAAATAATTGATATACTAAAAAAACAACAACCTGATTTTATAGGTATAACTTCAACAACCGTAAATATATATTCAACATCCAAATTAGCAGATAAAATAAAAGAAGAATTTCCAAATGTTCCAATAATACTTGGAGGAGCACATATAACAATAGAACCTCAAAGTACAATGAAAGAATTTAAATCAATAGATATTGGAGTAATTGGAGAAGCAGAAATAACAATTATAGAACTTCTTGAAACACTCACAGCAAAAAAATCTTTGAAAACAGTAAAAGGAATAATTTATAGAGAGGATAATAAAATTATTCAAAACTTACCAAATAAAATCATAGAAGATTTAGATAGTCTTCCAATTCCAGCTTGGGAACTACTTCCAGAGATAAAAAAACATTATAAACAATCTGTTGCACGAGCAGAAAGAAAACCATCCATGTCAATTATGACCTCAAGAGGATGCCCAGGTAAATGCATATTTTGTGTACAAAACCAAAAACTTAGAGGTTATAGTGCAGAAAGATTAATTTTTATTGTTAAATATTTAATAGAAAAGTATAAAATAAAAAGTTTAGAAATTAATGATGATAATTTTGTAGTTTTTAAAGAAAGATTAATACAATTTTGTAATAAAATTATCGACGAAAAAATAGATATAACTTGGTCTTGTATGTCAAGAGTTAATCATGTTGACGAAGAAATTTTAGAATTAATGAAAAAGGCAGGTTGTAGAAGAATTGCTTATGGTATTGAATCAGGATCACAAGAAATATTAAACTTTGAAAAGAAAGGCATTACAATAGAACAAATAAAAAGAGCAGTAAACTTAACACATAAAGCTGGAATAAAAGTTACAGGATATTTTATATTAGGACATCCTCTTGAAACTAAAGAAACAATAAATCAAACAATTAATTTAGCATTGGAATTACCATTCGACGACTATCTTCCATCATTTATGATTCCATATCCCGGATCAGAATTATATAATATTGCAGAACAATATGGTACTTTTAAAAAAGATTGGAAAAATATGTACCAATGGAATATAAATTTTGTACCAAAAGGATTTACTGAAAAAGAATTAGAAGAATATTTTAAAACAAGTTTAAGAAGATTTTATTTTAGACCAAGAATAATCTGGAATTATACACAAAAACTCATAAATCCTAAATATAGTTTAGATTTCATTAAAGAAGGCACAAATGCATTAAGTTTTATGATAAAAAAATAATTATTTAAGAATATATAAACAAGAATATTCACCCCGTTTTTTTAATTCCATTCCACAAGTTTCTAAAAACTGACAATCCTCATCATAAAACAAAATTAAAGAAGAAACATCCAATTCTTCAAGACTAGAAATTAAGGTTTCACAATCCCTGTTTTCAATAGTATCTTCTAAATCAAAAAAACTAAGCCTATACTCATTAGTAATAGAACCATAAGTTAAACCACCATATGCCGTAGAAAGATTATGATATATCATACCATAAATATAATATGAAGGCGGATGAGATGTTGGTGAAGAACTTCTAAACAAAAGGTACTTACCTTCAACCTGAGGTAATAATTCTAAAATTTCTTCTTCCAAAGGAGTATGTCCAACAAAATAAGGAGTATATAATGCTGAAAATAATACAAATATCAATGGAACAACAACTAAAGCAACCTTGGTCAAAAAAACCAACCAGGGTTTTAATAAAGCAAAGTTAATCTTAACAAAAAATAACATTGCAAAAAAGATAAAAAATAAATTATAAATATCTGGAAAAATATTATTCAAAAAAGGTACTAATACAATCAATCGAGTTAAAACCAAAAAATTAATAATAAGAATAGGTAAAAAAAA